>CADCUA010000235.1 GCA_902805755.1 uncultured Lysobacter sp. | reverse complement strand
CGGGTCGGGCCGTTGTGCCGTCGTCCTTGGCGCGGTCGTTGCCGCGCTCGTTGTTGCTGTTGTAGCTGTTGCTGCTCTTGCTGCTCTTGCTGTTTCTGCTGGTGCCGTTGCCGTTGCCGTTGCCGTTGCCGTTGCCGTTGCCGTTGCCGTTGCCGGCCGATTGTTGCTGCCTCGGCTGCCGGAACTCGACGGAAGCTGCATTGACGCGAACTGGTGATTCGGTTTCATCTGCCACGCCGAAGCGCGCACTGGGGCTCGTGATCGGCGCAGTCCGCGACGCCACGTTGCTCTGGTCAGCAACGGCCGGTGCGTCGACCACTACAGCGTTCGCCGCTGGGTGCTCCCGCTGCGTTGGTCCACGCTCGCAAATGATTTCCTCCAGCGCCCTGTCGAGTCGCTCCAGCTCGGTCTTGTTGGCCGGGAGGCCAAAACGCAGGCTCGCCGGCTGAGCGAACAGGCGCGTGAGAATGCCGCGCTGCGCGAGTGCTTCATGCAGCGGCTTCGCGCGATGGTCCATGCGCCACTGGAAGAACGCCGAGCCTGCAGTGGGCGCAAGGCCGTGGCGTGTCATGACTTCCGCCAGCCGCGCACTTGCATCGTGCAGACGCCCGCGTGCCGCGTCCTGCCAGGCACGATCCGCGAACGCCTGCCGCAACGCATAGCGCGTGGGCCCAGGAAGCGTCCACGGTCCCAGCCGCTGCCGCAGTGGCTCCAGCACGGAAGGCTGCGCGCAGACGAAACCCGCGCGTGCGCCGGCCATGCCGAAAAACTTGCCGACCGAGCGCAGCACGACGAGCCCGTCGCGTTCGCTGAGCGAGGCGAGGCTGCGTTCGGGCGTGGCATCGATGAATGCCTCGTCGACCACCAGCCATCCGCCGCGTGAGGCCAGTCGCGCGGACAGGCGCAGCAGCGCATCGGATTCGAATGTGTCGCCGGCCGGGTTGTTCGGGTGGATCAGCACGATGACGTCGAAGCATGCGTTGTCGGCGAGCAACTCATCGGCGGATGCCAGTGTCACGTCGTGGCCTGCGCGACGCCACGCATGCGCGTGTTCGGCATAGCCAGGCGACAGCACGCCGGCGCGGCACTTCGCGCGCAGTTCGGGCAACGCCTGGATCGCGGCCTGCGAGCCGGCTACCGGCAGCAGGTGCGGCGCACCGTAGTACGCGCGCGCCGCATCGAGCAGGCCGTCTTCGTCTTCCGGCAGACGATGCCACGCTGCGGCCGGCACCTCGGGCACAGGCCAGGGAAACGGGCTTACGCCGGTGGAAAGGTCCAGCCATTGCTCCGGTGCGATTCCATAGCGTTGCGCCGCGCGCAGCAGTCGTCCGCCGTGTTCCAGCATCATGCGAACTCCCACAGCGTGGCGGCCAGCAGCGCGATGGCAAGCCACAGCACCACGCCGCGCCGCACCAGCGCGAGCGCGCGCTTTACGCTGGCCGCGTCGGCCGGTGCGCCCTCGCCCAGCACCGGACGCTCTTCCCACACGCCGTGATAGGGCGCCGCGCCACCGAGCCGCGTGCCGATCGCGCCCGCGCCCGCAGCCATGACCGGACCGGCGTTCGGGCTGTCCCACAGCGGCGCCTGTGCACGCCAGCAACGCCACGCACGCGCGGTCTGTCCGAGCAGCGCATAGGTCGCGGCGGTCAGGCGGGCCGGCACCCAGTTGAGGACGTCGTCGATGCGCGCGGCCGCCCAGCCGAAGTTTTCGTACCGTGGCGTGCGGTAGCCCCACATCGCATCCAGCGTGTTCACAAGGCGATACAGCACCGCGCCCGGTGCGCCGAGCACGGCGAACCAGAACAGCGCGGCGAACACCGCATCGTTGCCGTTCTCGAGCACGGATTCGGTCGCGGCCGCCGCCACTTGCGAGCTGTCCAGCGCCGCCGTGTCGCGGCTGACCATGCGGCCAACGGCGGCGCGCGCATCATCGAGCAGGCCCGCATCCAGCGCATCGGCCACGGACCGCGCGTGTTCGTGCAGGCTTTTGTGGCCGATCGCGAAGTACAGCACTGCCGCCGACAGCGCGCCGGCAAGCACGGGGGATGCATCGCGTGCGGCCCAGAGCATCGCGGCGGTGGTCAGCGTCAATGGCATCACTGCAAGCGTCCACGCGATCACACCGCGCCCGCGTTGATCCGCATGCAGGCGAGTTTCGATCGCGCGCACCAGTCGGCCGTACGCGACCAGCGGATGCGCACGCCGCGGCTCGCCCAGCCACCCATCGAGCAGCACCGCGACCAGGGCTGCCAGCGCGATCGTCATGGACGCAGCAGCGCGAGCGCTGCATCCGGGTTCGACGGGAAATACAGGTGCACGAAGCTCGCGGTCATGCGGCGATCGCGGTACACCGCTTCCGCGCTCGGGCCGCCATTCGGGTTGCGTGCAAGCGTGAGCGGCGTGGCCGCGATCTCGGCGCAGCCGTAATGGAACGTGTGCCCGCGCAGCGTGCCTTCGGGCAGCTCGACTTCCTGCATGCCGAGTGCGACGAAACGCGATTGCATCACCGCGGTCCCGGGCAACAGGCCGGCCATCGCGAACGGCGCGCCATCACGCCCGGCCAGCGTGTCCAGCGCATACAGCAGCCCGCCGCACTCGGCGAGCAGCGGCTTTCCGGCATCACGATGTGCGCGAAGCGCTGCACGCAGGTCGTCGCGTTGCGCGAGTACCGGCAGGTGCAGTTCCGGGTAGCCGCCCGGCAGCCAGACTGCATCGCATCCGGGCAATGCATCGCCCGCCAGCGGTGAGAAGAAACGCAGCTCCGCGCCGGCCTCGCGCAGCAGGTCGAGGTTGGCCGGATACAGGAAACAGAACGCGGCGTCGCGCGCGATCGCGATGCGTACGCCGTGCAGGTCGGTTACGGCTTTCAGGCGCGTCGCCGGCTGGAACATCGACGGCGGCGGCAGTTCGGTCGATGCGTGCTGCGCCCAGGCTTCGGCGAGCGCATCAAGTCGTGCATCGATTCCGCCCAGCTCATCCGCCACGACCAGGCCCAGGTGACGCTCCGGCAAGGCCAGCGCCGCATCGCGCGGCAGCGCGCCGAGCCAGGCCAATTCGGTCGGCAGGCTGTCGCGCAACATGCCGGCGTGGCGCGCGCTGCCGATGCGGTTCGCGGCGACGCCGAACATCGATAAACCCTGGCGATAACGTGCCAGACCCAACGCGAGTGCGCCGAACGTCTGCGCCATTGCCGAGCCGTCGATCACTGCCATCACGGGCAGGCCGAGCTGCATCGCGAGATCGGCGCTCGAAGGGTCGCCGTCAAACAGGCCCATGACACCTTCGACCAGAATCAGATCGGAATCGCCGGCCGCTTCGTACAGGCGTGCACGCACGTCGGCTTCGCCGGTCATCCATAGATCGAGCTGGTAGACCGGCTCGCCACCGTTCGCGCGTGCAAGCAGCAACGGGTCGAGGAAATCCGGGCCGGTCTTGAACACCCGCACGCGCCGGCCCTGGTTGCGATGCCAACGCGCGAGCGCGGCGGTCACGCTGGTCTTGCCCTGCCCCGAAGCCGGGGCCGACACCAGCAGGGCCGGACAATGGCGAACAACGTCCACGCTTACAGCTCGATGCCTTTCTGCGCCTTGATGCCGGCCTTGAACGCGTGCTTGACCACGCGCATCTCGGTGACGGTGTCAGCGGCTTCAATGAGTGCATCCGGCGCGCCGCGGCCGGTGATGACGACGTGCTGCCGCTCCGGGCGCGCCGCGAGTGCTTCAAGCACATCGTCGATCGCGATATAGCCCTTGGTCAGTGCGATGTTGAGCTCATCCAGCAGAACGAAATCGACTTCCGGGTTCGTCAGCATCTCGCGCGCGACGGCCCACGCGGCGGCGGACGCGGCGATGTCGCGTTCGCGATCCTGCGTTTCCCAGGTGTAGCCCTCGCCCATCACGTGGTAATCGACGAGGTCGTCGAAGCGGCGGAAGAACGCCTCCTCACCGGTGGAGAAGCTGCCCTTGATGAACTGCACGACGCCACATTGCAGCCCGTGGCCCAGCGAACGCGCGAGCATGCCGAAGCCGGAGGAGCTCTTGCCCTTGCCGTTGCCGGTGTTGACCACGACGACGCCGCGCTCGATCGTCGCGCGTGCGATCTTGCGGTCGATCAGTTCCTTCTTGCGCTGCGCGCGCTCGCGGTAGTGCTCGTCCTCGGTCAGCCCGAGGCGTTCACTGCCGCGGCTCATGCGCGTGCCTGGCGCCGGCTCGAGCGCGAACGCAGCACGCGCAGGCCCGCATCGATGCCCACCGCCAGCGCCACATAGCCCGCCAGCGTGCCCAGCGACGCCGGGAAGTACTGCGGCACGCGAGCAAGGAAGCCTGCGAGCGTCGCATCCGGGTACTGGCCGGACAGGAAGTAGAAGCCGCCCTTGGAGATCGCATAGGTCACCACGGCGGTGGCGATCAGCACCAGTGCGAGCCGCGGAACGGTGCTCCACGCATCCCGGTGCATGCCCGCATAGACGCGCCCGCCGAACCAAAGCGCGGCGTACGCCGGCAGCATCACCCAGTACGCCGGCGACATGCACCACGCGGCCACCGTCCCCGCCGCGAGGCCGGAGATGTCGAGCGCCGTGGCGAGTGCGAAGAACGCCGCGAACGCCCAGCGCGAGGGCAGCAGCGCGCCGGCCAGGAAGAACACCGCCCACGATGCGCTAGGCAATGCGTCGATGCTCGCGAAATGCTGGCCGCGAGTGGCTGCCATCAGCAGCGCGAGCGAGGCGCCGACCACCAGCGTGCGCGTACGCGCGTCGGTGGAGGTGCCTCCGTGCACGGCACGAAGAGGGTTCAGTCCAGCGTTGATTGTCGTCATTTCAGGTTCCTGCTGTGCGTCGGGCCGCAGCCGTTCGCGTGAATGCGATCGCCAGTGCATGCAGCACCAGCGCCATCAGTACATAGGCCATCGTCGTACGCACGAACAACGGCCCCCATTGCCACAGGCGCTCAAGGTACTGCGCCATGTGCGGATCCGCATAACGGCCGCCCAGCCAGTAGAACGCGCCATTGGAAACCAGGAACGAGCCACTCGCGCCCGCCAGCGCGAGCGCGGACCGGCCCACAACGCCGCGAACGCTCCAGTCGAAGCGTCGCGCCAGCTGCCCGGCGTACCAGAGCACCGCATACGCCGGCAGCAGGAACGAGTAGGCGACCGTTACGCAGAAGTCGCTGACGCCGGCATAGGTGATCGAGGCCCAGTCCACCACGCCCGCAAGCGCGACCAGCGCAACAAACGGCAGCAGCGGACCCAAGCCGCGCGAGCCGCGTTGCAAGATCATCCCTGCAAGGAAGAACACCGCCATCGACGCGTCCGGCAGATGCAGCGCCGTGCCGAAGTGATGCACGCGCGTGGCGATCATCAACGCGGCCAGGGCTGCGAACGCGAGCGCGTAAGCCCCGCGGCCCGGCGCGGCATTCGGATCGTTCGACAGCAGCTTCATGGCGGGAGCCTTCTCGTACGGGGTCAGTTCGCGGGCCGGTAACGCACGGTCAGGAAATAATTCCGGCCGGGCTGGTTGTAGAACAGCACCGTCTCGTACTGACGGTCGAACACATTGCCGGCAGTGAGCTGCACACTCCAGTCCTCGCTGATCGTATAACCCAGGCGCAGGTCCGTGGTGGCATACCCGCCCAGGCGGTTGCTATTGGCAGGATCGTCGAAACGCGCGCCTGCACCGATCACGCTGAGGCCGACGTCGAATGCGCCGAACCGTCGGTCGAGATCAACCCGTCCACTGGTACGCGTGCGCCGTGGCAGCACCTTGCCCGCATTGCGACCGGACTCGTTGCGCGGATCCAGCCAGGTCGCGCTGCCGCGCAGCAGCCAGCCCGAAACGTCGACGTCCAACGTGGCCTCGGCGCCGCGGATGCGGGCACGATCGATATTGTTGGGCTGGCCGAAGGGATGATCTCTATCGATCAGGGTGGGGTCGTAGGCGATCAGGTCGTCGATACGCGTGTCGAACGCGTTCAACGCCCAGCCCACGCCGGCGGATTTCCCGCGCAGGCCGAGTTCCACGCTACGGGAAGCCTCCGGATCGAGCGTGGGGTTGCCGAAACCGGGGAAGTACAACTCGTTGAACGTCGGCGCCTTGAATGCAGTGCCGGCGCTCGCGGTGAGGCGCAGGCTATCCGTGAAATCCCAGCCCCATAGCGCGCTACCGGTCGTGTGGCCGCCGAACTGCGTGTCGTCATCGCGCCGGGCATTGAGCTGCAGCGAATGCGCGCCGAATGCCTGCTGCCACTGTGCGAACGCGCCACGGGTGATGCGCTCGGACACGAGATAGGTCGTGCTGCCCTCCAGCTCGTCACGGCGCCAGTCGGTGCCGAGCGTCAGCAGCCCAGGGCCCACGCCGAGATCCGCCTGAAGCGAACCGAGTTCGCGCAGCGTGTCGAATGTGCTGGAGTACACGCCGTTCTGGAACGCATCGCTGCGATCCGCCGTGCGACCGATATCGAGCGTGACGGCGACCGCATCGCCAGGCGCATAGCGCGCGCGCCCGCCGACCACCTGCTGCACGCCCTTGGCCACGTTGTTGAGGCTGCCGTCATATTCGTTCCGCATTTCCGCGCGCAGCGCCTGCGTTTCGAGCGTCCAGGCATCGGCGATGCGGGTGCCGGCGCGCAGCGAAAGCGACTGGTTGCGGTAACCGTCGCGGTCGGGATCGAGGAAGCGCTCCGGACGGGGCGGACGCGGATTGCCGCGGTAGGCATTGATGCCTTCGCTCTGCTCATGCGCCGCCTGCAGCGAATACCAGCCGGCATCGCCGCGACCGGCCACGCCGGCCGTGCTGCGGTTGCTGTCGAAGCTGCCCACGCCGAGACTGAGGTTCGGCGCAAACCCCGTCTTCGGCTGACGCGTAAAGATCTGGATCACGCCGCCGATCGCTTCCGAGCCGTACAGGCTCGAAAACGGCCCGCGCACGATTTCGATGCGCTCGATCTGCTCCAGCGGAATGTCCTGCAACGACGCGCCACCGGTCGTCGCCGAGCCCAGGCGCAGCCCATCGACCAGCACCAGCGTGTGGTCCGATTCGGTGCCGCGCAGGAACAGCGAAGTCGCCTTGCCCGGCCCACCGTTGTTTCCCAGCGAAATACCCGGCAGCCCGCGCAGCAGGTCGGGCAGCGACAGCGGCTGCAGGCGTTCGATCTGTTCGCGGTCGATGACGGTGACCGCGGCCAGCGTCTGGTCCTGGGTGCGTGCGGTGCGCGTCGCAGTGACGACCACCTCGTCGAGATCGGTCGCGTCCGTGGCGGCATGCGCCGGGGCGATGGACATGGAAAGCGCGACGGCGAGCGCGGACGGAACGACGACAGCCCTGATCGGGCCCGGGATACGGGACTGCATTGCGATGCTCCTTGGCCGTGCCCTTCCGCACGGCGTCGCTGAAGGTCGACGACGGAACGGCCGGGCGTGGCGGCATGCAGGCAATGCACGAACCCCCACGACCTCGCCCTCCGCGAGTCGATACGAGCCTGTGGCCGGTCTCCGGGCTTGCGAGCGAAGGTGCGTGACCTTCGACCCCAGCGCCTTCCCATGCGGTTGCACAGTGGCTGATTGCTGGAGCTCTGCTCGCCTACCGTTGCGGGGGCAGCTCCGGAATTGCGCCTGCAGGCAGGCGGCGCACCGGATTCCCGTTTCAACCACCGGCCAAGCCGGCGGTCACCTCAGGCGGCGCGCATCTTAACAGCGCTGCGGCGTCCGGGCCTCATGAGCTTGCGTGATGTCGCCCGTAGGGCTGCCAAGCTCATGACGCAATTACTCCGGCTCGCTCCCTGAACGTGCCGGACTCGAGCGGCCGCCGCACCGCGCCGCGCTCACCCGCGCCCTGCTCCACTCGGCTCATGAGCAGATCGCACTTCGTTTTCCTCACCGGCGCCGGCATGTCCGCCGAAAGCGGCGTGCCCACGTTCCGCGACGGCCTGACCGGACTGTGGTCGCGTTTCGATGCCGAGACGCTGGCCACGCCGCAGGCATTCCGGCGCGACCCGGCGCTGGTCTGGGGCTGGTATCGATGGCGCGCGTCGCAGCTGCTGCAGGTGCAGCCGAACGCCGGCCACGACGGCATTGCCGAACTCGCGCAGCGCGGCCATCGCGTCAATGTAGTGACGCAGAACGTGGACGATCTGCACGAGCGCGCGGGAAGCACGAAGGTCGTGCATCTGCATGGCGAGCTGCTGCGCTCGCGCTGCATCGATTGCGGCGCGCGCGCCGAGCCGGATCCGATCACCCTGAATCTGCATCCGCCCGAAGGCGGCGGCCATGAAACCCCGCCCGCATGCACCGTGTGCGGCGGCCCGTTCCGGCCCGACGTGGTGTGGTTCGGAGAAGCCTTGCCGGAAGCCGAATGGGAGGCCGGGATGGAAGCGATCGCCGCCTGCGACCGCGTCGTGGTCGTCGGCACCTCGGGCCTTGTACAACCGGCCGCGTCGCTGCCGCTGGTCGCGCGTGAAATGGGCAAGCCGGTACTGGAGATCAACCCGAACCCAAGCGCGCTGACACCGTCGGTGGACGATTACTGGCCGATGACCGCGAGCGCCGGCCTGGCGCGGCTGCTGCAGGAATACCCGCCGCACACGAGCTGATCGACCGTGGCGGGGCCGATGCGAGCCCCGCCATGACATCGATCGAACGGCAAACCGTCAGTGCAGATTGGCGGTCTCCGACGCCGCACCTCCGCGCTCGTGCAATGCCGCCGCCGGCGTGCCATCGCCGCGGTCGAACACCAGTCGCCCGCCGTCGGCGCGCACCCGCACCGTATCGCCGCTGACAAATTCGCCGGACAGGATCTGGTGCGCCAGCGGATTTTCCAGCTGCTGCTGGATCGCACGCTTGAGCGGCCGCGCGCCGTACACGGGATCGAAGCCGATATCGCCCAGCACGCTGAGCGCCTCGTCGGTCAGTTCCAGCTTCAGGCCGCGCTCGGCCAGGCGCTTGTCCAGGCCGCGCAGCTGGATCTTCGCGATCTCGCGGATCTGCGCCTTGTCCAGCGGATGGAACACGACGATGTCGTCCAGCCGGTTGATGAATTCGGGGCGGAAATGCCCCTGCACCACGCCCATCACCGACGCCTTCATCTGCGTGTAGGCCTCTGGCGAACTATCCCCGCCGAGTTCCTGGATCATCTGGCTGCCCAGGTTGCTGGTCATCACGATCACGGTGTTGCGGAAATCCACCGTGCGAC
>CADCUA010000234.1 GCA_902805755.1 uncultured Lysobacter sp. | reverse complement strand
TTCTGCAGTGGGGCGGCGGAAGTGGGGTTCTCGGTTTCGGGGGATGCGTCTTCAATCATTGTTGGACTCTTCCAAAGAAAGTGCAGGCGCTTTGCAGCGCGAGTTCAATACGCAGCCGCCGCCGGTGGCAGTCGGCGCGCGCCGCGGTAGATCGGCATCGCCATGACCATTTCCGCGAGGCTGTGCGCGAGCTCGCGCTCGGCCATGACCGCCGCGTCGGCGCCGTGCTCCAGCAGGTGTTTCACCTCGGCGTCGGAGTGTCCGCGCGCGGCAATGCTCAACGCCGGGTTGAGCGAGCGCAGCGCGGCGATGACCTCGCCCGCTTCCAGCGCATTCGGAATCGCCACCATTGCCATGTGCGCGCGTGCGGGCAGCGCCTCTTCCAGTACCGCTGTGTTGACCGCATTGCCGCGCACCGCAGGCAGGCCGGCGGCGCGGGCACGTTCGACAAGGTGCACTTCGCTGTCCACCACCACGACCGATACGCCGTGGCCGGTCAGCAAACGCGCCAGCTCGCTGCCCACGCGGCCGTAGCCCACCATGATCACGTGGCCATGCAGATCGTCCGGCACCGGCGGCGAGAGGTGATCGGCCTGCTGCGGCAGCACCGCGTCCTCGTAGGCGCGTCGCCGGTCCAGCCACGCGAACAGCAGCGGATTGACGATGATCGACAGCAGCGCGCCGGCGAGGATCAGGTGCTGGCCTTCGGGCGGCAGGATGCGCAGCTGCAGGCCGAGGCCGGCGAGGATGAAAGAGAACTCGCCGATCTGCGCGAGGCTCGCACCGATCGTGAGCGCCGTCGTTGTCGGGCGGCCGGATGCGCGCACGATCAGCCATGCCACGCTCGCCTTGCCGACGAGGATCACCGCGAACGTCGCCAGCACCTGCCACGGCCGTTCCAGCAGGATCGCCGGGTCGAACAGCATGCCGACCGAGACGAAGAACAGCACCGCGAACGCATCGCGCAGCGGCAGCGTTTCGTTCGCGGCCTGATGGCTGAACTCGGATTCGTTGAGGATCATGCCGGCGAAGAACGCGCCGAGCGCGAACGACACGCCGAACAGCGTCGCCGAACCGAACGCGACGCCGAGCGCGATCGCGAGCACGCACAGCGTGAACAGCTCGCGCGAACCGGTGCCGGCGACGCGTTCGAGCACCCAGGGAATCACACGCCGGCCGATCAGCATCATGAAGGCGAGGAATGCGCCGACCTTCAGCAGCGTGGTGAGCAGCACCGGCCATACATCCACCGATTCCCCCGTATCGCCGCGCAGCGCGCCCGCCAGCGGCGGCAACAGCACCAGCGCGAGCACCATGGCCAAGTCCTCGACGATCAGCCAGCCCATCGCGATATGGCCGGTCGGCGAGTCGAGCAGGCGCCGCTCTTCGAGACCGCGCATCAGCACCACGGTGCTGGCCACCGACAGTGACAGGCCGAACACGAAGCTGGCGCCACCGGAAAACCCGAGCAGGTACTTGCCCACCAGCCAGCCGATCGTGGTAACAGCCGTCATCTCCGCCAGCGCGCCCGGCACCGCGATGTTCTTGACCGCGAGCAGGTCGCGGATCGAGAAGTGCAGGCCGACGCCGAACATCAGCAGGATCACGCCGATCTCGGCCAGCTGCGGCGCCAGCGTCGGATCGCCCACGAAGCCGGGGGTGAACGGCCCGGCGATCACGCCCGCCACGAGATAGCCCACCAGCGGCGACAGCCGCAGCCGCTGCGCGATCGCGCCGAAGATGAAGGCGAGCACGAAGCCGGCCACGAGGATCGCGATGAGTGACGTGTGGTGCAAAACCGGGCTTCCTCCTTTCGATATACAACCCGGGCGCCGGCAGTGCGCAGGCGGGCCGGTACAATGCCGCCATGATTGCATTTCGTGATTTCGCCCTGCGTCGCGGCGAGCGCCTCCTTTTGTCCAAAGTCGACCTGACGCTGCAGGCCGGCTGGCGCGTGGGCGTCATCGGCCGCAACGGCACCGGCAAGTCCTCGTTGTTCGCGGCGATCCAGGGCGAGCTCGAGTCCGACCTGGGCAACCTCGACATCCCCAACCGCGTGCGCATGGCCTCCGTCGCACAGGAAACCCCGGCGCTGGACGATCCGGCGCTGGACTTCGTGCTCTCGGGCGATGCCAAGGTGCACGCGGCGATCATGGCCGAGCGCATGGCCGTCGAAGCCGAGGACTGGGAGGCGGTGGCCGAATGCCACCACCGGCTGGAGGAGCTGAACGGTTACGACGCCAGCGCGCGCGCCGGCAAGCTGCTGCACGGGTTGGGCTTTACCGCCGACACGCACGAGCGCGCGGTCAAGGAGTTCTCAGGCGGCTGGCGCGTGCGCCTGAACCTCGCGCGTGCGCTGATGACGCCGAGCGACCTGCTGCTGCTCGACGAGCCGACGAACCATCTCGACCTCGACGCGGTCCTCTGGCTCGAGCAATGGCTGCTCAAGTACCCGGGCACGCTGCTGCTGATCTCGCATGACCGCGAGTTCCTGGACGAGGTCACCACCCACACGCTGCACCTCAACGACGGCAAGGCAAAGCTCTACGTCGGCGACTTCACCGCGTTTGAGCGCCAGCGCGCCGAGCACCTGCGCCTGCAGCAGATCACCCACGAAAAGGCGCAGGCCGAGCGCGCCCACCTGCAGAGCTTCATCGACCGCTTCAGCGCGAGCGCGGCGAAGGCCAAGCAGGCGCAGTCGCGCGTCAAGCGCCTGGCGAAGATGCAGGGCACCGAGGCCGTGCGCGCCGAGCGCGCACTGCGCATCGAATTCCCCGCTGCGGCGAAGATCCCGAACGCGCTGCTGCGGCTGATGCATGCCGACCTCGGCTACGGCAACCACACCGTGCTGCACCAGGTCGGCTTCATCCTCGAGGCCGGGGACCGCGTCGCGCTGCTCGGCCCGAACGGCGCGGGCAAGTCCACGCTGGTGAAATCGCTGGTCGGCGAGCTCGAACTGCTCACCGGCGAACGCGGTGGCCACCCGGACCTGCGCATCGGCTACTTCGCGCAGCACACGGTGGAATCGCTGCGCAAGGGCGCCACGCCGATCGATCACCTCATGGAAATCGCGCCGGGCGTTGCGACGCAGCAGTTGCGCGACTTCCTGGGCAAGTGGAATTTCCCCGGCGACCGCGCGTTCGAATCGGTCGACAGCTTCTCCGGCGGCGAACGCGCGCGCCTGGCGCTGGCGATGATTGCCTGGCGCCGGCCGAACGTGCTGTTGCTCGACGAGCCGACGAACCATCTGGATCTCGACATGCGCGAGGCGCTCGCCGAAGCGCTCAGTGATTTCGATGGCGCGATCGTGCTGGTCTCGCATGATCGCCACCTCATCGGCCTGGTCTGCGACACGTTCTGGCGCGTGGCCGACGGCGTCGCCCAGCCGTTCGACGGCGACCTCGATGCCTATGCGATCTGGTTGCGCACGCGCGACAGCAGCAACGACGGCAAGGCCCGGCCCGCCGCACCCGTCGCCGTCGCGCCGCCGGCCAAGCCGGTTGTCAAAGGACCAAAGCCGAACGCGCACAAGCTCGCGAAGGCGGAAGCGCGCGTGGCCGAACTCGAGTCGAAGCTGCACACGCTGGACATGGACCTGGCCGATCCGGACGCCTACGCCAAGGGCACGAACGCGGTCGACCTGGCCCGTCAGCGCGACGTGGTCGCCGCGCA
>CADCUA010000233.1 GCA_902805755.1 uncultured Lysobacter sp. | reverse complement strand
TCGGCGGTGGTGCCGTCGAAGTTCACGGTGCCGCTGTTGCCACGGTCGTCCACCTTGACCGTGCCCTTGCCCTTCGCATCGGTGCCACCGGCGCCGTTCTGGGTGTTGATCGTGTAGGACGTGGCGCCTTCACCGAACATCGGCCCGAACGCGACCATTACGAGGAACGCGTCGGTACCGGCGGCCGCGGCCTTCGCGTCGGGCACGATCAGCTGCACGCTGCTGAGTTCACGCGGGTCCTTCGAATCACGCGAGAACTGGTTGCCCCAGGATGCCTTGCTGGTCAGGCCATAGCTGCAGCCGTCGGTATCGGCGATGTCGTAGGTGCCGGCATGCGCGCCGCCGGTGATCTGCACCTTGATCGAGCCCTTGCCCGCATCGGCGTCGTCGCTGACGTCCGCCGCCGCGGTGGTGGCCGCTGCAGTGCCGGTGGTGGTCGCATCGGCCGATGCGTTGTCGTTCTTAGCGCAGCCCGACACCGACAGCACAAAGGCCAGCGGCAGGAGATATCGGATCGTCATGGTCGTCCTTGATGGGTGATCAGAGGACGCATGCTAGAGCTGGGAGGGCATCGCGGCAACGCGGGTGGCGCGTGTAGCCCGCGTTGGATGCGACGAAGCACCGCGACGGCGCTCGCGGTCGCGCGGGCTAGAGCTGGCCCAGATCCGTGCGGTCGGCGATCGCATCCAGCCGGATGCGGTTCGCGAACAGCGAGAACGCGAGCATGCCGGCCAGCCCGTTCGCGCGCTTGATCCACGGCGGCAGCCAGCGCGGCGGGACGATCACGCCCGATTCGAACAGCGGCTCGAAGCGCTGCACGTCCTGCAGCGTCATCTTGCCGGCGAACAGCGCGCGGCACAGGTGCAGCTTCTTCTGGCTCAACGCCCAGCGGAAGAACGTGTGCACGCCGACCAGCCCGCGCAGGTAGACCGTGTCCTTGGTGAACGCGTGACCGCCCGTGGTCGGCACGCCGCGGAACACGCGCTGCGCCGAGGAGAAGCTGTCGCCGGGCGTCTGCCCTGCACCGAGGAAATAGCGGAAGACTTCGATGAAGTCCGCGCCCGACAGCGCCATCGACACCGCCTCGATTCGCAGGCTGATGCGCTTCATGCGGCCGATGTCGATGCTGCCGGTGATCTGCTCGGCGAACGTGGCCAGGCCTTCCTGCGTCGCGGTGGTACGCGGCGACGCCAGCGACAGGCTCTGCAGCACCGGCTGCTCGCGGCCGTTGAGCGCGGTGATCGAATGCACGAACGCTTCGTGCTGCAGCAGCTGGTCGCGGTCGTAATCGGAAAACGCCGCGCTGGTGCGCAGGCGGATGCGCGTGGCGCCCGCGGCGGCTTTCGAGATCAGGTCCGGGTCCAGCACCACCTCGATCACGCGGCCGTCGAAGAAATCGTCCAGCGCGCGCTGCAGCTGCAGCCACATCGAGGTGGCCGAGATCGGGATCTGCTCGGACGGCGCCAGCAGCGCGTGGTCGAGCTCGTCGGCGATGTTGATGAAATGCTGCGCGGCCTCGCGCGTGGTCGGCCCGTGGCCGGGCAGCGTCTCGTCGGGGCGACCGTACAGGCGGATGGAATGCGCGGTCACCGCTTCGGTGCCGAGCGCTTCGGCCAGCTCGGCCGCGATGGACCAGCTGCGCGCGGATTCGGCGATGTACTGGCCCAGCGGGTGATCGGGGTCGGCTTCGCTGGCGACGGCCGCGAGTTCGCGCCGCGCCTGGGTGAAGTCCTGCTGCGGGTAATCCACCTGCGGCAACGTAGCCGCGCCGCGGGCGTAGTCGGCGAGGAACTGCGCCTCCAGACCGGCCGGCCAGCTCGCGAGCGTCAGCAGCTTGATGCCGCGCGCGGCGCGCACCATGCGCTCGTCCAGCGCGGCGTGGTACGCGATCTCGGGCGCAAACGTCGGAGCGGCTGGCTGGGGGCGATGGGCAACGCGAGCGGACACGGTCGATTCCAGGGCGTCCGGAGCCGTGGTCAGCGCCGGGACATCCCCGGGGCTATCGGCCGCAGCCGGGGCCACTGAGGACGCGGTGCGCGGCAGCGCCCGGCGATCGGCTCCGGTGCGGCGGTCACTGTCGGCCATTGCGCCCGCTCGGCCGGCCGCCGCCCGGCCGCTTGCCCGCAGTCTTGCCCGGCACTTTCTCGCCGGCGTTCTCGGCGCGGCGCTGCGCCAGCACGGCCGCCGCGCCCGCGACTTCGCCGCTGAGCTTGAGGTAGCTGGCGAAGCGCTTGGCATCGAGCGCGCCCGACGCGAGCGCCGCCTGCACCGCGCAGCCGGGCTCGCGTGCATGCACGCAATCGCGGAAGCGGCATTGCGCGGCGACCGCCTCGACGTCGGCGAAGTTCTCCGCCACGTCTTCCTCGCCGGTCGGCTTGAGCTCGCGCATGCCGGGCGTGTCGATCAGGCAGGCGCCGGATGGCAGCGGGATCAGCGCGCGGTGGGTGGTCGTATGGCGGCCGCGCGCGTCGCTCTCGCGCACCTCGCCGGTCTTCATGCGCTCGGTGCCTAGCAGCGTGTTCGTCAACGTGGACTTGCCGGCGCCGGAGCTGCCCACCAGCACCGCGGTGCGGCCCGGGCCCAGCCACGGGTTCAGCGCGGCGACGCTCTCGGGGTCCTTCGCATTGAGCGTGCGCACCGTGACGCCGCGTTCGGCCAGCCCCGCAAGCGTGGCCACCACATCCGGCACAAGCGCGGCGCCGTCCGCCATCGCCTGGTCGGCCTTGGTCAGCACGATCACCGGTTCGGCGCCGCCGCCGACCAGCAGCAGGTAGCGCTCGATGCGGCGCAGGTTGAAATCCGCGTCCAGGCCGCAGACCACGAACACGGTGTCGATGTTCGCGGCGATCAGCTGCTGGCGGTAATGCTCGCCGGCCGCGCCGCGCTTGATCGCGGTGCGCCGCGGCAGCAGCGCGACGATGCGCGGCGGCGGCGTGTCCATATCCTCGATCAGCACCCAGTCACCGACGCCGGGCCGCTGCTCGGGTGGGAAACGCGGACGCTGCCACTCCGGAAGTGATTCGACCGGAAAACCCGGGTCGAGGCCATCGGCGACGATGTAGCCACTGCGGTGCTGCTCGATCACACGCACCGGGCGTGCGCCGGGGTGCGCGGCGAGTGCTTCGCGCCAGGTGGGTTCAAGCGGCCGGCCGTCATCGTCGACGGCCCAGCCGATCGCCTGCAGGGCGACGAGTTCGGCGGTCACGGGCGATCAGGGGCATTCGGCATGGCCCGATTCTAGTGCGGCCGTGACGCGACCGCGTGCAGGCAGGGCGCGGTTTCGCGACCTCCGTGCGCCGATCGCGCCGGAATTTTCCGCTAGGCTGCGCGTCTTCCGCCCGTCCCGCGCCCGCCTGCATGTCCGCTCCCAGCCTGAAGACCCGCACCACCCTGTCCGAAGTGCGCTATGAAATCCGCGGCGAACTCGCCCGGCGCGCGCGCGAACTCGAGGCCCAGGGCCGCACGCTGATCAAGCTCAACATCGGCAACCCGGGCGCATTCGGCTTCCGCGCCCCCGAGCACCTGCAGCGCGCGATCGCCGACCACATCCACGACACCGACCCGTACACGCACCAGCAGGGCCTGCCGGCCGCGCGCGAGGCGCTCGCCGCGTTCCACCGCAAGCGCGGCACGCCGAATGCGTCGCCCGAGCGCGTGTTCATCGTCAATGGTG
>CADCUA010000232.1 GCA_902805755.1 uncultured Lysobacter sp. | reverse complement strand
GCCGCCGGGCAGTCCCGGCGGCGCAAGGCATGACACTCCCCGCCAACGCGGCCGCCGCTGCAGCACCGCCGTGGCACGTGCGTTGGCGCGCCGGTTCACGCTTATGACGCCATGGAGGTGTGCGCAGCATCGAGGTGTGCGCAGGCCTCATCCACCCGCAGGTGCAGGCGTACGGTTCCTGCAGACGCGCGGGCCCTTGGCGCGGCCCCGCGTCCGGCTCATCACGAGCATGCGTGCAACGCGATCGCACAAGCGCGGCGCGCTTGCGCGATGCGTTCCGTCACGGTGCTTCGTACGACAATGAAACGTCGTTCGGCAGGATCAGCTTGCTGCTCTGCAGGTCCAGGATCATGTTCGAGCCGGTACTGAAGGGCTTCATGTTCGGGCCCGGCTGCCCGAAGTAGACATGGTCGCCGGCAGCGATCAATACCAGCCGGCTGCCTGCATGCACGAGGTCTTCCTGCGGATAGAAATTGACGCCCACCAGTTGCGGTTCGCCGGCGACACTGGGCTTGCCCTGTTCGACGCTTTGCGCGTGGTTGAGGCTGAGCGATGCGTAGTTGAACGGGCGTAGCGTGCCGTCCGGTTTCTGCTCGGCCAGCGTCAGCATGAGGTTCGCGCGGTGTCCCGTCGCGGCCACGATGCCTTCAAAGCGCGGCATACCGGACAGGTGCAGGTCTCCGCCCAGCGGGGCGGTGGAGAACAGCACACGGTCATCCGGCAGCGGTACGGCCTCGCTGACGTCCTGGCCCGCGTAGTCATGGAAATCGGCGTATCCGGTGCCCGCACGCGTGGTCAGCGTTCCCGTCACCTGCGGATAGAGCGTGACCTTCCTGCTGGTTGCCGGCCAGCGCGATTCGTGGCGCCATTTGCCCGCATCGTCCTTCACCTGCACCTTCGGTGCATCGAGGATGCCGGTGTTGCGGTTCTTGAGGAACTGGTCGAACCACGCGGTCATGACGGTGATCCAGTCCGCGCGGTCCGGCCACGCATGGCCCCACTGGCCCAGCCACGCCTTGAACGGCACGTTCGTCTGCTGCACGGCTTCGACCCAGCCTTCCATGTTGTGCGGCTTGACGTTCCAGTCCTGCAGGCCGTGGATATAGAACACGCTGGCGCGCTGGCGCTTCGGGTCGGCCTGCAGCGCGGCCAGGTGGTCGCGTGCCTGCCAATACGAAGTCTTGTTACCGGTGATGTAGGAATCGAAAGTTTCCTGCGTGACCTCGACGCGTTCCTCGCACGCCTCGCCCACGACTGCGTCGGGCACGTTGACCGGGTCCAGCAACTGGCTGCCGGTGTACAGCCCGGCCGGGCCCAGGCCGGTGAGCAGCCAGTAGTAAGTGTTGAAACCGATCGTGTCATCGATCGGCACGCCGTTGACGTAGTTGTAGCGGTACATGTCGGAGATGCCGCTGATGGGCACGATGGTCTTCAGCGAAGGCGTGCCGCGTACCCACAGGTCCTGCGGCGCGGTGCCGTCATAGCTCACGCCCATCGCGCCCACGTTACGGTTCGACCATGGCTGCGCGGCGAAGTACTCAACTGCGGTGGCCAGATCGTCGGCCTCGCTGGGCCCGCCGATCGTGAAGCAGCCGCCGGAGTTGCCGGTGCCGCGGACGGACACGATGCCGGTTGCATAGCCGCGCTTAATGAGTTCCTTGAACGGCGTGGCGATCCCGGGCGCGGTGATCGGTTTCGCCACGGTCGGGTCGCCACCGCCGTAATACGGAGTGAAGTCGAGCACCAGCGGCAGCGGCCCCGGAATGTTCGGGCGCGTGATCCATGCGTCGAGTTCGACACCGTCGGCCATCGTGATGCGGTGGTGCTCGGTAATCGCTGTCGTCCAGTCCACGCCCGCGATCGGCTGCGAGACGTCGTGCAGGTAGCTGGTCGTGGACGCAGCAGCCGTGACGACAGGCGCCTCGACCGGCAGCGGCTCAAGATCGAGCGCGGCAACGAGAGGGGCGGCGAACAGGGCAAGCAGCAGGGCGGACGCAAGCCGGCGGCGGTTCATTTGGGGAAAGCTCCGGAGCGGGGGATAACTGCAGTTTTGCCGTTCCCGCGCGCGTGGCTATCCGGGAAAGCCTTCAGTGGGCGCGGGGTAAATCCTTCGCGTCAGGTTGTATGTCGGTCGGTTGGGCTGTGTATCGGCGCAGGCGCAGCGCACATGCCGGGGAAGTCGTCGCATCGCCTCTCCAGCACGCAACACCGAGGCCGATCCGATCGCTTGTCAGCGTGCGGCATGCGGCGCGGGCGTCATGCCTCGCTCCAGGCAGGTTGCGCACCCCGCATGTGTTTTCCGTACCTTAGCCGGCATGAGCACGCCTTCAACCTTCGACCGTTCCAGTTGCGACGTCGCGCGCGAACCGTTCTCCGCGGAATGGCTCAACCGTGAATGCTTCTGCATCGCCGTCGATCGCGACGCGCTGCATGCGGAAGTCGAAGCGCTGCTGGAGGCGGACGGCTTGTCCGCATCGCTGGCCGACTCGCATCCGCATCTGTTCTCCAACTTGCCGGTCTTCGTTTCGCGCATGCACCTGGAGCAGGCCGCGCGCACGGTTGCCGCGCTCGAACAGGCGATTTCGTTGCTGGCATATCGCGAGGCCGTGCTCGGTCGGGCGCCGGACATTGCGGCGTTCGATCCGGGCTCGCCCGGCGGATTGCTGGGGCTGGACTTCCATCTGCACCACGACGGTCCCCGGCTGATCGAAATCAATACCAATCCCGGCGGCGTGCTGCTGAACGAATTGATGGCGCGCGCGCAGACCTGCTGCGTCCCGCCGACGATCTACGCTGGCGCACCCGCAGGCGTCGAGGACGCGGTGATCGAGGTGCTACTGACCGAATGGCGCGCGCAGCAAGGTGACAGGCCATTGCGACGGGTCGCGATCGTGGACGAGGCGCCTGCTGCGCAGTACCTCTATCCCGAGTTCCTGCAGTTCCGGGCACTGCTGCAGCGTCACGGATATGCGGCAGAGGTGTGCAGCCCCGTCGAGCTCGTACGCCGGGATGGCGCCGTGTGGCTGGGCTCGCAGCGGGTGGACTTCATCTACAACCGCCTGACCGACTTCGCGCTTGGACAGCCCGCGCACTCGTCCATCCGGGCTGCCTACCTCGCGGGCGAAGTCGCGATCAGCCCACACCCTCGTGCACATGCGCTGTATGCGGACAAGCGGAACCTCGCGTTGCTCGGTGACCGCGCGTTCCTCGAATCCGCCCGGCTCGACGCGGACGCCATCGAAACGCTGGTCGCGGCCGTACCGGAAACCCGCCTGCTGACCGCCAACAACCGCGACGCGCTGTGGTCCGATCGACGCAGGTGGTTCTTCAAGCCGGCTGCAGGCTACGGCAGCAAGGCCAGCTATCGTGGTGACAAACTTACGCGCAAGGTGTGGGGCGAAATGGAAGCGGCGACGTATGTCGCGCAGCGCATCGTGGTGCCCAGCGAGCGTCGAAGCGGGCACGACGCGCAGGCACTCAAGGTGGACATCCGTTGCTATGCATACGGTGGCCGTGTGTTGCTGCACGCAGCACGCCTGTACCAGGGGCAGACGACGAACTTCCGAACGCCCGGCGGCGGATTCGCACCGGTGCTGACTGGTGGGTAGTGCGATGCATTACCCGACCGGCGTGCTTCATTCACCGGTTCCGGCGGAAGGCTGACTCACATGCATGCGTACGAGAACCC
>CADCUA010000231.1 GCA_902805755.1 uncultured Lysobacter sp. | reverse complement strand
GCGATCGGCGCACGAACGTTCAGTTCATCGACGCGGCGCTGCATCTCGGCCACGACCAGGCGCTGGCGCTGGGCCTGCTCGGCGCTGGTCTGCACGCTGAAGCCGGCGCTTTCGCCGCTCAGTTGCGAGGCGCGCAGCGCGTTGCGATGGCGGATCTGTGCGGACTTCAGCGCATCCTGCGCCCGCAGGAAATCGATCTCGGCGAGCGCGCCGCCCTTGAATCCGCGCTCGGTGCGTTCCAGGTCGCGTTGCGCGGCCTGCAGCGCGATCGCGGCCTCATCGGCCTCGCGCTTTGCATCCAGGCGGCTGCGCGCCGCGGCGATACGCGTGCTGCCGGTCTCCGATTCGAGTTGCTGCAGCGAGGAACGCTCACGCGCGAGCTCGCTTTCGAGCTCCGGCGAGACCAGCCGGGCGAGTACGTCGCCCTTGCGGACGATGTCGCCGGCCTTCTTCTCGAACACCACGGTGGCAGGCACTGGCGCGTAGAGCGTCGGGCTGACCGCGGCGACCACGCGCCCGTTCACCGATGCGTCGCGAACGAGCGTGCCGCGCGTGACCTCGGCGACGCGCAGGCGGTCGATGGACACCGAACGCGAGCCGGCGCTCCAGCCCACCAGCAGCCAGGCCACCAGCAGCAGTGCCGCGACGCCACCGATACCGGCCAGCAACCAGGGGCGACGGCGTGCGGTGGGCGTGGCGGCGACCGGGCGGTCCTGGCCGGAGGTGTCGGGAATGCGCATGCAACGGGCTCGAGTCGCACAGGCGATTGCCTGCAAGCTGTACACAGCACAACTCGTGCCAATTACAAGTGTTTGATTTTGTGGCCGTTGCCGCCCGGAAAAAGCGTCCATCCGGACAAGAGGGTGTCCGTCCGGACAGGGCGGACAGCTACACTAAACGCTCATCAGCAGGAGCACGCTTCATGTGCGGCATCGTTGGCGCGATCGCGGATCGCGATGTGGTTCCCGTCCTGATCGACGGTCTCAAGCGGCTTGAATACCGCGGTTACGATTCGGCCGGCATCGCCGTGCTTGATGACAAGGACATCCGCCGCGTGCGCCGCACCGGGCGCGTGTCGGAGATGGAGGCCGCCGCGCAGAGCGAGGGCTTCAATTCGCAGGTCGGCATCGGCCACACACGCTGGGCCACCCATGGCGGCGTGACCGAGGCGAACGCGCACCCGCATTGCAGCCACGGCGTGGCGCTGGTGCACAACGGCATCATCGAAAACCACGAGCAGCAGCGCGAGAAGCTGCGCGCGATGGGCTACGAGTTCGAATCGCAGACCGATACCGAGGTCATCGCGCACCTGATCCACTCGCACCTCAAGCAGGGCCAGGACCTGCTGGGCGCGGTGCAGAGCGCGGTGAAGGAGCTGCATGGCGCGTACGCGCTGGCCGTGGTCAGCCGCAAGGAGCCGAACCGCATGGTGGCCGCGCGCATGGGCTGCCCGCTGCTGATCGGCATCGGCGAAGGCGAGAACTTCATCGCCAGCGACGTGTCGGCGATCATCCAGTCCACGCGCAAGGTGATCTTCCTGGAAGAAGGTGACACCGCGGACCTGACCCGCGAATCGGTGCGCGTGTTCAACGGTGACGGCGAAGCGATCGAGCGCGAGACACACATGTCCGACGTCTCGCTAGCGTCGCTGGAGCTGGGTCCGTATCGCCACTTCATGCAGAAGGAAATCCACGAGCAGCCGCGCGCGATCGCCGACACGATCGAGGCGGTAATGGACAATGGTGCATTCAGCGCCGAGCTGTTCGGCAAGAACGCCGAAGCCGTGCTGAGTGACGTCGAGGGCGTGCAGATCCTCGCCTGCGGCACGAGCTACTACGCCGGCATGACCGCGCGTTACTGGATCGAGCAGATCGCCGGCATTCCGTGCACGGTCGAAATCGCGAGCGAATACCGCTACCGGGCTGCGGTCGCGAACCCGAAGCAGCTGATCGTGACGATCTCGCAGTCGGGCGAAACGCTGGACACGATGGAAGCGCTGAAATACGCGAAGTCGCTGGGCCACGACAAGACGCTGTCGATCTGCAACGTGCCCGAGAGCGCGATACCGCGCGCAAGCCGGCTGGTGTACTACACGCGCGCCGGCGCCGAGATCGGCGTGGCGTCGACCAAGGCATTCACCACTCAGCTCGTCGCACTGTTCACGCTGACCTGCACGCTGGCGAAGCTGCGCGGCAAGCTCGATGCCGAAGGCGAAGCCTCGTACCTGGACTGCCTGCGCCAGCTGCCGGGCAGCATCCAGCACGCGCTGAACCTGGAGCCGCAGATCAAGGCCTGGGCGGACAAGTTCTCGCCGAAGAACCACGCGCTGTTCCTCGGCCGCGGCGTGCATTACCCGATCGCGCTCGAAGGCGCGCTCAAGCTCAAGGAAATCTCCTACATCCACGCCGAGGCCTACCCGGCAGGTGAGCTGAAGCACGGCCCGTTGGCGCTGGTTGATGAGGCAATGCCGGTGGTGGTGATCGCGCCGAACGACAGCCTGCTGGAGAAAGTGAAGTCGAACATGCAGGAAGTGCGCGCGCGCGGCGGCCAGCTGTTCGTGTTCACCGACGAGGACAGCCAGTTTGGCGAATCCGAAGGCGTGCACGTGATCCGCGCGCCGCGCCATGTCGGCGCGCTGTCGCCGATCATGCACACGATCCCGGTGCAGCTGCTGGCGTACCACGTCGCGCTCGCACGCGGCACCGATGTCGACAAGCCACGCAACCTGGCGAAGTCGGTCACGGTGGAATAACGCGGCGACACGTCTGCAGGGCCCATGTATCACGGGCCTTGTCATGAAAACCCGGGTCTTGCCCGGGTTTTTTCTTTTCGGACTGTCGTGTACCGGGTTGGATGCCGCTAGCCGGTGGTTTGCGGGCGCACGGCGACGAGCAGACGCGAGACCTCCACCGGCTTCACCAGGTGCAGGTCGAAACCCGCGTTCTGCAGCTGCAGGCGGTCCTCGTCCCGTCCCCAGCCGGTGACAGCCACCAGCCAAACTCCATTCCCCCACGGCTGCGCCCGCACCCAGCGGGCCACTTCGTCACCGCCCATCTGCGGCATGCCGATGTCGAGCACCATGACGTCCGGTTGCCACTGCTGCGCGATCTCGCATGCCTGTGCGCCGTCGAACGCGATGCGTACTTCGTGTCCTTCCAGTTCCAGCACCATGCCCAGGCTTTCGGCGGCATCGGGTTGGTCGTCGGCGATCAGCACGCGCAATGCGGAGGTCGGCTGTGTGTGCGTATCCGCCGGTGCAGGAGCGGGGGGCGGGACGACGGTGGGCCCGTTGGCGTCGACATCGGTCTGTGCTTCAAAGCGCGGCAGTTGAATGGCGAACGTCGTGCCCCGGCCAAGCCCCGGGCTGCTGGCGGCGATGCGGCCGCCATGCAACTCGACCAGTTGGCGCGCCACCGCAAGGCCCAGGCCCAGGCCACCGCGTGTTGCGGCCGATGGCCCCGCATTGACCTGCACAAGCGGCTCGAACACCTTGTCGAGCATCTCGGGTGCGATGCCGACGCCAGTGTCGGTGATGCGCACGAGTGCGCCATCCGCGCGATCCTCCACCGCGATTTCGATCGCACCACCGGCGGGCGTGAACTTGAGGGCGTTCTGCACCAGGTTGTCCAGCACCTGTTTCAGGCGCATCGCGTCACCGTCGACCAGCACGGGCCCATCGGGCATCGACAGCGACAACCGGTGCGAACTGGCGTGAGCCAACGCCCCTGCATCCTCGAATGCGTTGCGTGCGACCGCGCGCAGGTCCACGGCAGCGCGCGCCAGGGCGAAATGCCCGTGCGCGATGCGTCGCAGGTCCAGCAGCTGGTCCAGCAGGCCCGCCATCATCGCGGCCTGGCGCTCGATCACCGTGCGTGCGTGTTCGATCTGCGCCGCGTCCGTTCCCGTTTCGAGCAGGCGCACGGCATAACGGATCGGTGCGAGCGGGTTGCGAAGTTCGTGCGCGAGCGTGGCGATGAACTGGTCCTTCCGGCGATCCGCTTCGTGCAGCGACTCCTCCGCGCGTTTGCGCGCGGTGATGTCTTCCACCACGCCGACCACGCGTCCACGGCCGTCGGGCAGTCCGGCCGCACGCAACCAGCGCAGGTCATTGCGGATGTGCATACGGAATTCGCGTTCGAAGCGCTGATTCGAATCAGCCGACGCGCGGAACTGCGCGCGCACTGCTTCAATGTCGGCAGGCGCCATTGCCTGCAGCAGCGCATCGGCCGACAGCTCGCGGCGCACGCCGCCGGACAGGCGCGGCGAACGGCCGTGCAGCGTGAGCTGGCGCGCGGCGATGTCGTATTCCCAGGTCTCCATCGCCGCCGCCTCCAGCGCGAGCTTGAGCAGCGTATCGCTCTGCTCGCGCGCGGATTCGGCAGCGGCCGCGACCTGCTGTCGCCGCCGGCGCTCGGCAGCGGCCTGCACGGCGTAAGGCACGCGGCCGTAATGCTTGGGCGTCTTGGTGATGTAATCGTCCACGCCCTGCTTGAGCGCGTCGACCGCCAGCTCCTCGCTGCCGCTGGCGGTGAACATGATCACCGGCAGGCCCGGGCGCGTCGCCTGCAGCCGATGGAATACGTCCATGCCGGTCGACCAGCGCAGCTGATAGTCCGTCACCGCCACGTCCCACTCGCGACCGGCTTCGATCCATTCAACCAGCGTGGCCTCGTCAGCGGCCTCGTCCACATGCGCGTCCGGCAGTACCTTGCGGACCTCGCGCACGACGAGCATGCGGTCGTCGGGGTTGTCGTCCACCAGCAGCAACATGAGCGGGCGCGTCATGTGATCGCTCCGGCTTCGTCGGTCGCCGGTAATTCGAACCAGAACCTCGCGCCCGCACCCGCTTCCGACACCACGCCCATCGCGCCGTCCATGCGCTCGACGCCCTTGCGTGCGAGCGCGAGGCCGATGCCGGTGCCGGGATAACGTTCCTGCCCGTGCAGGCGCTGGAACACCTCGAAGATGCGCGCATGGTCGCGCTCGGCGATGCCGATGCCGTTGTCGCGGACCTCCATGCGCACGCGGTCGCCTTCGCGACGCGCGGCGAGGGTGATCTCGGCGCGCGTGTCCGCGGCGATGAACTTCGCGGCGTTCGACAGCAGGTTCACCAGCACCTGCCCCAGCGTGCCGGCGTGTGCGCGAACGGCCGGCCACGGCTCGCCCTCGCGCGTCACGCGTGCCTGCTGGAATGAGGTGTCGTAAGCCAGATAGCCACAGGCCTCGTCGACGATTTCCTCCAGACGCACCCCGGTGCGCGCGAGTTCGGCGCGCGAGAGCGTGGAATAGGCAAGCAGGTCGGTCACCATGCCTTCGACGCGGCCGGCCACGTCCGCCATGCGTTCGAGGAACAGCGGTGCATCGTCCAGCCGCCCGGCGTTGAAATCCTCATGCAATGCACGGGCGTAGCCCTGCAGCGTGCGCACCGGTTCGCGCAGATCATGGGAGACCGAATAGGCGAACGCTTCCAGCGTCTCGTTCGCGTCCTGCAACTGCTGCGTGCGCTGTTCGACGCGGCGCTCGAGGTCACGGTTCAGCGCATGCAACGCGAGGTCGGCGTGGCGCAGCGAGGTTGTGTCGTCGACGAGTCCATCAATCGCGTCATGGCCGTTGACCGGAACGCGCACGACCTTGAGTGCGTAATAGCAGTCACCGCGCGTCGGGTCGCATGGCGCCACGACCTCGCGCTCGGCGGTGTCGCCACGTGCGGCAAGGCCCGCGGCAAGTTCGCGCGCGGCGTCGAGCAGCGGATGACGGGCGTCGTCGAGCGCAGCGGTTTCGTCCAGTGCAAGCACATTGCGCATCGAACGGTTCGCATCCAGCAAGGTGCCGTCCAGCGACAGCCGGAACAGCCCCATGCGCGCGTGCTCCAGCAGCGCCTGCAGGCGCGTCTCCGAACGCACCGCGCGCAGCCGCACTTCGTTTCGGTCCAGGCAGCTGCGCACGGCGACCGACAGGCGCAGGTAGTGGCGCGGACTCTTGATGACGTAATCGTCCAGGCCCGACTTCATCGCCTGCACGGCGATTTCCTGCGTGCCGGTTGCGGTGAACATGATCACCGGCATGCGCGGCCAGCGCGTCTTGACCCGCTGCAGCACCTCCATGCCCGTGGTCCACTGCATCTGGTAATCGGTGATGACGATATCGAACGCGGGCTGTTCCAGCGCCGCCTCGAAGCCCTCGCGGTCGTTCACCTCGGTGACGTCCACTGTTTCGAACTGCCGGCGCAACTCGCGCAAGGCGAGCAGGCGGTCGTCAGGGTTGTCATCGAGCAGCAGCAGTCGGAGCGACGTCATCGGCGGGTTCGTGCGGTCCGGCCAGGGCAGCGGGGCCGAGATTGTGCTGCAACCAGTAGGTCAGCGTCGCGTCCATGCGTTCAAGCAGGTCGCTGGAGCTGCCGGGCTTCTGCAGGTAGGAGTTCGCGCGTGCCCCCAGCGCCTGGCATACGTCCTCGCGCTCGCCCGATGCGCTCAGCACCACGACCGGCAGGCCGTCCAGGTGCGAGCGCGACCGGACCCACTGCAGCACTTCCAGCCCGCTGCGCCTGGACAGTTTCCAGTCCAGCAGCACGAGTCGCGGTGGCGGATGCCGGGTGCGATCGTGGAACGGGGCATTGCCGGCGAGATAGTCGATCGCCTGCGCACCGTCGCCCACGACCTGCAGTGACACGGCCTGGCGCGAGCGGCGGATCGCACGTTCGATCAGGAAGCGGTCGTCCGGATTGTCCTCGGCGAGCAGCACGGTCGGCAGCTGCGCGTTCATGGCGAGGCTCCAGCGGCCGGCAGCCGGATCTCGAAGCGCGAGCCGCCGCGTCCGAAGGGGCTGTGCACGGTGATCTGTCCGCCCATTCGCTCCACGCCCTTGCGCACGATCGCAAGGCCGATGCCGGTGCCCGGGTACTGCTCCTGGCCGTGCAGACGTTCGAACACGTCGAAGATGCGCTCGTGGTGTTCTGCCGCGATGCCGATGCCGCGGTCGGTGACCGACAGGATAACCATGTCCCCTTGGCGTGTGGCCTCCACCGCGACGTACGGTGCATCGCCGGGCAGCACGAACTTGAATGCGTTCGAGAGCAGATTCGCAAGCACCTGTGCCAGCGTCGCGCGGTGTGCGAGCACGGCCGGCAGCGGCCCGGCCACCTCGACCGTCGCACGCGTCGATTCGATGTCGGCGACCAGATCCTGCAGCACCTCGTCCACCACCGCAGCCGGGTCCACACGCTCCAGGTGCAGGCTGGCGCGTGCCATACGGCTGTATGCGAGAAGGTCGGTGATCATGCCATCCAGCCGGCCGGCACTGGCTGCCAAGCGGTTCGTGTAGTCCTGGCCATCCGCGCTCATGCGCGGCGCCTCGTCTTCCAGCAACGCGGTCGCGTAGCCCTGGATGTTGCGCAGCGGCGCGCGCAGGTCGTGTGCGACCGTGCGCGCAAAGCCCTCGAGTTCCGCATTCGCCTCGCCGAGTGCGGCGGTGCGCTCGCTGACGCGCTGTTCCAGGACCTCGGCCGCGTGCTGCAGCTGGGCGTTGGCCGCCTGCAGCTCCATGGCCTTGGCGCGTGTCTGTTCCCGCGAATCAAGCAATTCCCGCTGCTCGCGCGCAAGGCGCGAGGCATGGCGCGATGACAGCAGATACAGCGCCGCCAGCAGCGCGGTGGCGAGGATGCTGGTGCCGAACGTCGCCCCGGCGCCGAGCTGCGTCGCCGAGCGCGCCTGCGCAACACGGATCTTCAGCAGCCGCTGTTCGGCGTCACGCATCGCGCTGAACTCGGTACGTACCTGCTCCATGAGGCGCAGACCGGAATTGCGCACGATTGCCACCGCGCCAGCGGGGTCGCCGCTGCTCTGCATCGCGATTGCGCGGTCCAGGCTGGCCAGCCGGATTGCCACGGCGCGTTGCAGGGAGTCCAGCCGCGCCTGCTGTGCCGGGTTGTCGGACGTCAGTCGACGCAGTTCGGCCAGCCGCGCGGGGATCTGCCGCTTGAAGTGTCGGAAGCTCGCGAGTTGTGCAGGGTCGCCGACCAGCAGGTAGGCGCGCTCGGCGGTTTCGGCCGAGGTAACGGTCGCGCGTACCGCCTCGAGGTGCGCGATGACTTCATAGGTGTGCGCGACCCAGCCATTCGCTTCGTCATTCGCGCGCAACGCGCGGTACGTAAGCACCCCCGACAGCAGGAGTACCAGCGCGGAGATGAACGTGGCGATCGCCAGCGGGCGGTTGGCGTGGTCGACCGCGCGTGCCAGCGATGCGGTGTGCCCGGTCACGGGCATCCAGGCCCCGGGCGCCCGCTGGCGGGGCGGCCGGGGTCAACCAGCGGCTGGTGCGGCACGGGCGGGGGCGTCGGATAGAGAATGGGGTCGACCTCGTATGCCGTCCGGCTCATGGAACCGGCTGTCGAATGCTCTTACTGTCAAAAGCCAACCGTGAGCGCGGAGTGACACGCATCATCATGCGTGGCCGCGTCGGGCGGGAACAGCACGATCACGCCGCACGGATAACGATGGCCGCGCTGCCACGGTTCGCACAAGCTGCCGCTGCCGCGCCGTATGCTGGAAAACCGGGGCAGTCCTTGCGGTAATCGCTGCAGGGCTTGGCGATACAGCTTCTGGTCACTGGACTGGCACCGTTACACCTCATGGTCGGAGCTTGATGCTGCATCTTGATAACCCGGATGTCCTGAGCGCTACCGGACCGTCGCGATACCGTCGCGCGTTCGAGCGCGGCTATCGCGGCCTCAGGTTCGAGCGGCCGCTGGAGCGTGATTTCCGTCGCTTCAACGACAGCATGAATCTGATGCGCGTGCGCTGGGCCACGTACCTCGCGTTTGCGCTGTTCGGCGCGTTCGTCGTGATCGACCTTGCCACGCTCCCGGCCGATGTCGCCCGGTGGACAGCGGGCATCCGCCTGGGCCTGATCATGCCTGCGTTCGCCATCGTGCTGCTGACCAGCCATTCCTTCGTGTGGCGGCGTTACCTGCAGCGCTCGATCTTCGTGGCATCGCTCATCACCGGCCTGGGCACGGTTGCGGTGGTCGGCGCCGCGCTGCTTCGCGGCTATGCGCTTCCGTACGAAGGCCTGCTGCTCGTCGTGCTTTTCATCTACCTGATCGCATGCCTGAGCTGGTGGCGCGCGCTCATCGTGAACATCACCACGCTCATTGCATTTGTCGCGATGGAGTTCGCGCTGCAGCCCGACCCGCAGGCGCGGCTGTACCAGATCATCTTCATGTGCACGGCGAATGCGGTCGGCGCGTACGGCGGCTACTTCATCGAGTACGGCTCGCGCACCGCGTTCCTCATGCAGGGCATGCTCAACGACCTGGCCGAACGCGACAGCATGACCGGCCTGTACAACCGCCGCGTGCTCAACAGCCATCTGGACCGCACCTGGCGGCAGGCCTCGCGCGAAGGTGCGGAACTGGCCGTGGCGATGATCGACGTCGACCAGTTCAAGCGCTACAACGATCGCTACGGGCACGCACAGGGCGACACCGCGCTGCGCGCCGTTGCCGGCGTGATTGCGCAGCAGGCGCGCCGTCCGATGGATCTGGCTGCGCGCTACGGCGGCGAGGAATTCGCACTGATCTGGTATCGCATGCAGGCCGAGGACCTGCCCGCGCTGGGCGAACAACTGCGCGAGGCGGTCGAAGCCCTGGCGGTGGAGCACGCCGGCAGCAGCCACCGCGTGCTCACCGTGAGCGTCGGCATCGCGCTGATGGCACCGGCCGCGTTCCAGTCGAGTGCAGACCTGTTGCGCGCGGCCGACAACGCGCTTTACCAGGCCAAGCAGGACGGGCGCAATCGCGTGAAACTGCTGGTGCATCCGAAGCTGTCCGACATCGTGGCCTGAACCGCACCACCGCGCCCGGCCGTCACGGGCGCACGCTAAGCTGCCTGGAGATCTCATTCCTGGCGGCGCCGCAACCGGCAGGCACTGCCGCGTCCTGCTCGCGCTTGCCGGCTTCGGACCGGGTCGCAGCCCGGGATGCAATGATTGAACAGGGAGCCCTGCGTGTCGGAGCGCAATCCGCTGTACCGCATCCTGCCGAGCCGATCGGAAACTGCAGCGCGGCTGATGCAGACGGACTGGTCGGCCTCGCCGCTGGGGCCGGTGGACGCCTGGCCGGAGGCACTGCGCGCCGCGCTCGGCATCTGCATGAACTCGCGTTTCCCCATGTTCGTCTGGTGGGGCGAGCAGCTCATCAACTTCTACAACGACGCCTACATTCCCATTCTGGGACAGCGCCACCCCGATGCATTCGGACGGCCCGCGCCCGAGGTCTGGAGCGAGATCTGGGACGTGATCGGCCGCCAGGCCGATGCGGTGATGACGCGCGGCGAGGCCACCTGGAACGAGCGCGTGCTGCTGGTGATGGAGCGTAATGGTTTTGCCGAGGAAACCTATTTCACCTGGTCCTACAGCCCGATCCCGGATGGGCGCGGCGGTATCGGCGGCCTGTTCTGCGCATGCACCGAGGAAACCCCGCGCATACGCATCGAGCGCGAGCGTGACCGCCTGCTGGAACAACTGGCCTACGAGCGCTCACAGCTTTCCGAAGTATTCGCACGGTCGCCGGTCTGCATGGCGCTGGTGCGCACACCGGATTACCAGTTCGAATACGCGAACCAGCGTTACATCGAGCTGATCGGTGGCCGCGACCCGACCGGCATGACGGTGGCCGAGGCCGTTCCGGAAGTCGCCGAGCAGGGCGTCATCAGCCTGCTCGATCGCGTGGTGCAGACCGCCGAGCCGTTCACCGGGCAGGACGTGCCGGTGCGCCTGCGCCGTGCCATGGGCGTGTTCGAGACGCGCTACCTCGACTTCATCTACCAACCGATGTTCGGACCCGACGGCCGGGTCAATGGCGTGCTTGGTCACGCCATCGACATGACCGAGCGGCGCCGGACGGAAGCGCGCGACCGCTTCTTCGTCCAACTCGACGATGCGGTGCGTCCGTTGACGGATGCGGCCGAGATCACGCGCACCTGTGCGCGCCTGCTTGGCGAGCATCTCGATGCGGACCGCTGCGCGTATGCGGATGTGGAAGCCGACGAGGACACGTTCAACCTCACCGGCGATTACACGCGTGGCGTGCCGAGCATCGTGGGGCGCTACACATTCACCGCATTCGGGCACGAAGTCCTGCAGCTGATGCGCGCGGGGCACGTATACCGCGTCGATGACGTCGATACGCACCAGCCTCCGATTGGCGATACGACCGCTTACCGCCTGATACAACTCCAGGCCGTGGTATGCGTACCGGTGCTCAAGGCCGGGCGTTTCGTTGCGGCCATGGCTGTGCACCAGGCCACGCCACGCACGTGGACCGATCGCGAAGTGGACCTGGTGGTGCATGTCGCGCACCGCTGCTGGGAATCCATCGAGCGCGCACGCGTGGAGCGCGAGTTGCGCTGGAGCGAGCGCCGCTTCCGCGCCGCCGTGGAAGCGACGAGCAATATCTTCTGGACCTGCACCGCGACCGGCGAGTTCGTCACCGAACAGCCCGGCTGGGCGGCATTCACCGGGCAGACATTCGAGCAGTACCGCGGGTATGGCTGGATGGATGCGGTGCATCCGGACGATGCCGCCTCCACGCTGGAGCAGTGGCATGCCTCGGTGTCCGCGCAGCGCATGCTGGTGATGCGGCACCGGTTGCGCAGGCGTGACGGCAGCTACCGCGTATGTTCGGTGCGCGCCGCGCCGCTGCAGGGAGAGGTGCAGGGCGGCGCCCGCGAATGGGTAGGCGTGCATACCGACATCAGCGAGCGCGTGGAGTTCGAATCATCCCTGGCTGAAAGCGAAGCGCGCTTCCGCATGTTGTCGGACAGCGCACCGGTGATGATCTGGCTGACGGACGCCGACGGACGTTGCCAGTACGTCAACCAGCGCTGGTGCGAATTCACCGGGCAGTCGCTCGATCAGGCCCTGGGCGCCGGCTGGATGCAGGCGGTGCATGCGGATGATTACGCACGCGCGCACGCGGCCTTTATTGGCGACCACGAGCAGCCCGCCGGCTTCGTGGTCGAATACCGCCTGCGTCGCATGGACGGCAGCTATCGCTGGTGCGTCGACAGCGCCTCGCCACGGCGGGGTGTGCGCGGCGAGTTGATCGGCTATGTCGGTTCGGTCATCGACATCACCGAGCGCAAGCAGGTGGAAGAGGCGCTTGCGGCCGAAAAACGCGTGCTTGAACTGATCGCAACCGGATCGCCCTTGCCGGACGTGCTGGACACGCTGGTGCGGCGCCTGGAGTCGCAATCCGCCGACGGCATGCTGTGTTCGATCCTGCTTGCGTCCGATGACGGTCGCCAACTGCTGGACGGCGCGGCGCCCAGCCTGCCTGACGAGTACCGCAGGGCGTCGAATAATCTGCCCATCGCCGCCGACGTCGGCGCGTGCGGCGCCGCGGCATTCGAGCGCCGCACGATCATCTGCGCGGACCTGGGCTCGGATCCACGCTGGGCGAGTGCACGCGAACTCGTTGCCGCGCACGGCCTGGCTGCCTGCACGTCCAATCCCATCATTGGCAGCGACGGGCGCGTGCTCGGCACGCTTGCGCTGTACTACCGGCAGCCGCGCGTACCGGGTGAGCGCGACATGGAACTGTCGCGACTGGGCACGCACCTGGCCGGCATCGTCATCGAGAAGCACCAGCTCGACCAGCGGCTGCGGCAATCACTGGACGCCGAACAGCAGGCGCGCGGCGCGGCCGAGCATGCCAGCCGCATGAAGGACGAGTTCCTCGCGACCTTGAGCCACGAGTTGCGGTCGCCACTGAACGCGATCCTCGGCTGGGTCTCGATCCTGCGCCTGAAGCACGAACTCAGCGGCGAACTTGCGCAGGGGATCGACGTGATCGAACGCAATGCGCGCGCGCAGGCGCAGATCATCCAGGACCTGCTGGACATGAGTTCGATCATCTCCGGCAAGGTCACGCTCGAGGTGCAGCCGGTGTCGCTCGATGCGCTGGTGCGCAGCGCGGTCGAAACGGCGCTGCCTGCCGCTCAGGCCAAGCAGATTGCAATCGACCTGGAGATCGAGCCGGCCGCGGCGGTCACGATCCAGGCTGACCCGAACCGCCTGCAGCAGGTGATGTGGAACCTGTTGAGCAACGCGGTGAAGTTCACTCCGCGCGGCGGCCGCATCGCGGTGCAGCTTGCACAGCAGCGATCGGACCTGCGCATCAGCGTGCGCGACAGCGGCGAAGGCATCGACCCCGAGTTCCTGCCGTATGTGTTCGACCGTTTCCGCCAGGCCGATGCGTCGATTGTCCGACGCCACGGCGGCCTCGGGCTCGGGCTGTCGATCGTGCGAAGGCTTGCGGAACTGCATGGCGGCAGCGTGCTGGCCGACAGTGCCGGCGCCGGGCAGGGCGCGACATTTACGGTTCTGCTGCCATTGCCGGCGGGCGCGCAACGTCCGGGTGAGCCACGCGCGTCCGAGCCGCTGGCAGTGTCCGGCCGGCTGGTCGGCAAGCACCTTCTGGTCGTGGATGACGATGCGGATGCGCGCCTGATGATGCAGCGCCTGCTTGAAGGCACCGGCGCCCGGGTCGCGCCGGCGGGATCGGTGGACGAAGCGCTTGCGGTGCTGGCCCAGGCACCGTTCGATCTGCTGGTCAGCGACATCGGCATGCCGGGCGCGGACGGCTACGAGCTCATTCGTCGCGTGCGTGCGGGCAATGTTCCCGCGAACCGCGAGGTGCCCGCGATCGCGGTGACTGCATATGCGCGCGCCCAGGACCGGATCCGCGCACTGCAGTCAGGTTTCCAGCAGCACATCGCCAAGCCTGTGGACCCTGCGAGCCTGCTGGAGATCGTGACGAGTCTGGTGCAGTCGCAGGATGCAGCCGACGGCGCGCGATAGGGCTCGATCTCCGGCGCGACGGGAGCAGCGCAGCGCTACGTTGTTTCAGGCTGGCGCCGCATTCGCCGGGGCCAAGGCTGCAGCAGCCCCGCTATTGTTCGTCGAACAGCCGCTCTTCAAATTCCATCTCGACCGGCGCCTCGTGGTGCGTCGTGGTTACCGGCCCAGCCGCGGGCTTGTGGCGTGGCGCTGGCAGCTGCGCGATCGCGGCTTCGGCTTCGGCGACCAGTTGCACCCGGCGGGCATCAGGCACCTCCTGCCAATGGCAGCCAAGCAGCGCGCCTTCGATTGAATACAGCAGATTCAAGGTCGGCTTGAAGCCCGCGCGCTTGACGCGCATGAATGCCTCGACCGTGCCGAGCGCCGCGACATCCTCATGCGTACGCAGACCGACCTGGCGCAACCACGCGGCCGATTTCGGGCCGATATTGCGCAGTTTTTCGGTGCTCATGCCACGGTCTCCACAAATGCGTGCGCGATCGCTTCAAGCCCGCGCTGGTCGTCCGCGTCGAAGCGATCCAGTTCAGGGCTGTCGAGGTCCAGCACGCCGATCAGGCGGCCGTCGGATGCGATCAGCGGGATGACGACTTCGGAGTTCGAGGCCGAGTCGCAGGCGATATGACCGGGAAACGCGTGCACATCGGCGATGCGCTGCGTCTGCCGCGTCGTCGCGGCCGCGCCGCAGACACCCTTGTCCAGCGGGATGCGTACACACGCGGGCAGGCCCTGGAACGGCCCGACCACGAGTTCAGTGCCGTCGAAGAAATAGAAACCCGCCCAGTTCAGCGACGGCAGCGCGTGGTAGAGCAGCGCTGAAAGGTTGGCGGCGTTCGCGATGCGGTCGCGTTCACCGTGGAAAAGGGCGCGGGCCTGTTCAAGCAACTGCGCGTATTGCTCCGTCTTGGAGCCTTCGAGGGTCTGGGTGGCAAACATCGCGCGAGTGTAACAGCGGCGCCTTCGCGCCTTAGGATGGCGGCCGTTTGCAATCCGGATGGGAGATCCATGCACAGCTGCTTCGTGACCGGCACCGATACCGGGGCCGGCAAGACCCTCGCCAGCGCCAGTTTGCTGCATGCGCTGCGCATGGCCGGCCACCGCGCGGTGGGAATGAAGCCGGTGGCCAGTGGCTGCGAGCGCACGGTGCAGGGCTGGCGCAATGAAGACGCGCTGGCCCTGCAGGCGGCGAGCACATCGACGCCGGCCTACGAGGACGTCAATCCGTTCGCGCTGCCGCAGCCGCTGGCGCCAGAGCTGGCCGCGGCCGACGCCGGTGTCGCGGTCGAGCTGGGTCCCATGCTCGAGGCCTATGCACGCCTGCGCGCGAGTGCGGAGTGCGTCGTCGTCGAAGGCGTCGGCGGCTGGGCCGCGCCGCTATCGGCCACGCTGGACCAGATCGACCTGGTGCGCGCGCTTGATCTGCCGGTGGTGCTGGTGGTGGGCCTGCGGCTGGGCTGCATCAACCACGCGCGCCTGACCGCGCGGGCGATCGCTGCCGACGGCGCGCGACTGATCGGCTGGATCGCCAGCGACGTGGACCCCGCGATGGCGCGCGCGGATGACAACTTCCACATGCTGCAGCAGCGCCTGCCGGTTCCGTGCTGGGGGCGCCTGCCGCACCGGGCGCGGCCTGATGCGCGTGAGCTCGCGGCGGGTCTGCGGCTGCCGACTTAGGGCGCTGTGCGCGGTCGGGTCGGAGTCGAGGGATGCACGCTGACGGTCGGGAGTCATCCGGTCGAAATAACCACCCGTCAGCATTCCGGCACCTGGCGCTTGCCTGTTGAGTCGCGCACGCATACGGGTTTACCGCTTCTGGCGGGCGCACTACCCGGGACTTCCGGCACAGGGATGGGCGCCGAATAACACTAAACTGGCGGGTACAGAATTTACGAGGCTCCGCCCGATGCGCCGTCCCTTGCTGGTTTCCGGACTCCTCACCGCTGTCCTGGTCACGCTTGCCGCCTGCAGCGACGGCTCGGATCAAGCCGGCAAGGGCGCGCCAGGTGGCCCTCCCGGTGGCCCGCCGGGAGGCATGCAACTGCCTGTCGAAGCCGTAACGCTCGCGCCGCGCACACTGGCCGGTGGGCTGCAGACCGTCGGCAGCCTGCGCGCGGACGAATCAGTCGTCATGCGCCCTGAAGTATCCGGGCGCATCGAGCGCATCCATTTCACCGAGGGCGGACGTGTCGCGGCCGGGCAGCCGCTGTTTACGCTCGACGCCAGCATGGCCCGCGCGAGCCTGAACGAGGCGCAGGCGAATCTGGAGAACAGCCGCCGCGCCGCGACACGGGCAGGGCAGCTGTCGAACGAGAAGCTGATCGCGCAGGCCGACTACGATCGCGCACGCGCCGCGTTCGGCGTCGATCAGGCGCGTGCGGCGTCTGCGCGTACCGCGCTCGAGAAGATGACGCTGCGTGCGCCGTTCTCGGGGCAGGTCGGGCTGCGCAACGTCAGCATCGGTGAGGTCGTCAGCGCCGGGCAGGAGCTGGTCACGCTGGTGCGCATGGACCCGATCGAAGTCGATTTCAGCGTGCCGGAAAACGTACTCGCGCAGCTGCGCAACGGCCAGGCGATCCAGGTGACGGTTGATGCGTTCCCGGGCGATGTGTTCGGCGGTAAGGTCGTCGCGATCGATCCGGTGATCGATCCGGCGAGCCGCAGCGCGAAGCTGCGTGCACAGATTCCCAATCCCGATGCGCGCTTGCGCCCGGGCCAGTTCGCGCAGCTGCGGCTCGACACCGGCACCGGCAGCGCCGATGCGCTGCTCGTGCCCGAACAGGCGCTGATGCAGGACGGCGACACGCGTTTCGTCTACACCATCGTCGATGGCAAGGCCAAGCGCGCCCCGATCAAGACCGGCACGCGCGTGCCCGGCTTCGTGCAGGTGACTGAAGGCCTCAAGGCGGGCGACGTCGTGATCACGGCCGGACAGGCGAAGCCGATGATGCGCGACGGAGTTCCGGTCAAGCCGCTGCCTACCCAACCGTCTGACAGCGCCGGTGCTGCGCCGGCGGCAACGGCGCGGCCCGCGGCACCGGCCGCCGGCTAGCCATACCCGTGCGCTGAAAAGCGCATGTCCCGGCGCCAGCACGGCTCCGCCTTCCTTTCGTTGCACCGCGGCGCCGGTTCCCGGAACCGGCGCTGCCCACGAGGCCACCCATGGTCCT
>CADCUA010000230.1 GCA_902805755.1 uncultured Lysobacter sp. | reverse complement strand
GCAGTGCGTGATGATCGGCGTCGGCACGTCGCGGAAGATATGGTCCAGCGTTTCGGGGTCGTCCACGAGCATGTTGCCGGTCGAAGCGCCCATGAATACCTTCACTCCCGGCGTTTCGCGCGGGTCGATCCGGCGTATCGCTTCGAGGTTGTCGTTGCTCGCGCCCATGTAGAAGCCGTAATTGCCCCAGGCACGGCCTGCCGCGCGCGTGTACTTGTCCTCGAGTGCGTCGCGGTCGAGCGTTGGCGGCGAAGTGTTCGGCATGTCCATGAAACTGGTCAGCCCGCCCGCGACGGCGGCGGCCGATTCGGTCGCCATGTCCGCCTTGTGTTCGAGCCCGGGCTCACGGAAGTGGACCTGGTCATCGATCATGCCCGGCAGCAACCGCCGACCACGCGCGTCCACGACGGTGTCCGCCGCGCGTGCCGACAGGCCGGTGCCGATCTGCGCGATGCGATCGCCTTCGATGCGCAGGTCGCCTTCGAACTCGCGACCTTCATTGACCAGACGTGCATTGACGATAAGCGTCGAGGACATCACTTGTTTCCTTTCGAACCGTTGAAGGGCCGTGCCGGTGGCACCGGATCGTGTCCGCCGGGATGCAGCGGATGGCATCGCAGCAGTCGACGCGTCGTCAGCCAACTGCCGCGCGCGGCGCCGTGACGACCAATCGCCTGCATCGCATATTCCGAACACGAGGGATGAAAGCGGCAGCGCGGCCCGAGCAGCGGACTGATCCAGCGCTTGTATCCACGCAAGGCAGCAATGAGGAAACGGTCGATCACGGCGTCTTGATGCTACGAACCCATTATGGCGTGCAGCTTGCACCAGTTACGGTTAACCCGCAGTGGTGCAGGGTGGAATGCGCAGGTCGGCTGCATGACTGTCGCACGCGGACGCCGCGGTCTTTGGATTGTGCCGAGATCATCAGCGCATCACGTTCGCGAGTTGGCCTGTCGGGATCGATGCGTCTGCAAGTCGCAAGCGGCCGCTGTCGGATGCGGGCAACGTTCTCGACGGGTAGCAGAAAGTGCGATGTGGCGCGGTTGCTGCATATGGCCGGGCACGGTATAACAGCGCGCTTTCCCGATACTAGGGAACAGAAGGACAAGCCGCCCGTGGCAGCGAAAAAAACCGCGAAGAAGACCGCCAAAACGGTCAAGAAGGTCGCTCCCGCCAAAAAGGCGGCTGCGAAGAAGACCAGTGCCAGGACGGCGGTCGCGAAAGAGCCGGCAAGCAAGAAGCCGGCAGCCAAGACGGCTGCGGCGAAGGCCCCGGCAAAGAAAGCGGCAGGCCGCGCACCGGCGGTCGCGAAGAAATCAGCTGTAAAGGCGCCTGCGGGCAAGCCGGCAGCGGGAAAGAAGCAGCCACCGGCCGCCCAGGCCAGATCCGTGGCGAATGCCCGTCCCGCGCCCGCCACCAAGGCGCCTGTAAAAACCGCTGCTCCGGCTGCACCCGCGAAGAGCGCGGCGCAACCGGGCAAAGCCGCGGCGAAGGCTCCGGCCGTCGCTGCATCCAAACCACCCGCTGCGAAGACTGCCGCCCCTGCGGCAGCAACGAAGCAAGCGGCGGCTACCACCGCGCCCGTCGCGACGCCGCCCAAGGCCCAGGAACAAGCTATGACGAACAAGAAGCCGGCCGCGCCGGCAAAAGCGGCCACGGCCACGGCCGTCGCTGCAGCCGCGCGTCCTGTGGGAAAGGTCGCGGTCGCAGTCACCGCCAAGCCGCAGGACGCGCCCAAGCGCAAGCTCAAGGTCGTGCCCTACGAGACCGAGAAGGGCACCGGCCGACCGATCGTGCCGGAGGGCTACCGCCCCTCGCATGACGAGGAGTACATGAATCCGCTGCAGCTCGAGTACTTCCGCCAGCGCCTGCTGCAGTGGCGCACGGACCTGGTCGAGGAGTCCAAGCAGACGATCGAGAACCTCAAGGACGAAGTCCGCGACGTCGGCGACGAGGCCGAGCGCGCGACCCGCGAGACCGAGAACTCGCTGGAGCTTCGTACCCGTGACCGCTACCGCAAGCTGATCAGCAAGATCGACAGCACGCTCAAGCGCATGGATGCCGGTGACTACGGTTACTGCGCCGACACCGGCGAGGAAATCGGTCTTGACCGCCTCGAGGCGCGCCTCACCGCCGAGCGCACGATCGATGCGCAGGAGCGTTGGGAGCACCTGCAGAAGCAGATGGGCGACTGATCGCATCGGTCGAGCCGTTGCGTGACCGGAGGCCCCGCTTTAAGCGGGGCCTTTGCATTCCAGCGCGATGGATGCGCTCGCAGCGTTTGAGGAGCGCGCAAGACGTGCCTGCGCGACGGTCCAGTCGCACCGCGACCTGTCGGATGCGCTAGTGCAGATCGCCCAGATCAAGCCGCCGCAGCCGAGGCGCAAGTTTCGCCGTTGCGCCCACCACTGCCAGCGTCATGCAGCCGCCAAACACCACCGACGGCACCAGGCCCAGCAGTCGCGCGGCGACGCCTGATTCGAACGCGCCGAGCTCGTTGGACGAGCCGATGAAAATGCCGTTGATCGATGCGACGCGCCCGCGCATGTGGTCCGGCGTCGACAGCTGCAGGATGGTCGATCGCAGCACGACGGATACGCCGTCGCACATCCCCGACAGCATGAGCATGCCCGCCGACAGCCAGAAGTGCTGCGACAGGGCAAAGCCGATGATGCAGATGCCGAAACCCGCGACGGCGGCCAGCAGCAGCCGGCCCGCATGCCGGCGCGGCGGGCGACGCGCAAGCCAAAGGCCCACCAGCACCGCACCCGCGGCCGGCGCCGCGCGCAGGATGCCGAGCGCTTCGGGGCCCGCATGCAGGACCTCACTGATGAACGCTGGCAGCAGCGCGACGGCGCCGCCGAACAGCACCGAGAACATGTCCAGCGCCTGCGCGCCGAGCACGACCTGGTTGTTGAACACGAACCGCAGCCCTTCGCCGATGCTGCGAAATACCGGCGCGCGCTCGGCCGGTGCGGGCGGCTCGACGACCCTGAGGCTGATCACCGCGACGGCTGCGGCCAGCGCGAAACCGGCCGCGACGAGGTACGCCGTGGTCTTGCCGCTGAGCCCGATGATCACGCCGCCGATCGCGGGCCCGAGCACGAGACCCGTCTGCATCACCACACTGCCGACGCCGGCGCCGCGCGCGTACTGCTCACGCGGCAGCACCCGCGCGAACAGCGACATGTACACCGGCCCAAGAAACGCACGCACAACGCCGTTGAGCGCGATCGCGATGTAGATCGTGAGCGTCGTGCTGCCGGCGGGGCCGCCGGGCACGATGCCCGAGGCAACGCCGGCGAGCAGCAGCGTGGTCAACAACAGGCCGAGGCAGGCGCACATGCCGACGCGGCGTCGGGGTAGATGGTCGACGGCGTAACCTGCGAACAGTGCACACCCCATATAGGGGAGCACTTCCGCCAGGCCGATCAGGCCCAGCGAAAGCGGGTCGCGCGTGAGCTCATAGATGTGCCAGCCGACCGTGACCGCGACGATCTGGTACGACAGCATCCCCAGCAGGCGATAGGTCAGCAGCCCGACGAAGCCGCGGTTTCGCAGCAGCGCGAGCGCGCCCGGCGAATCGGCGCTCAAAGCTGGCGGCGTGCGTGCTCGCGGATGAAAGCGAGCAGCGCGGACAGGCCGTTGCTGCGCGTCGGCGAGAGATGCCGTGCGAGGCCGATGTCTTCGACGAACGTTGCCTCGGTCGCGCTGATTTCCTGCGCGCTGCGCCCGGAATACACGCGCAGCGCGAGATAGATCAGCCCCGACACGATCGCCGAGTCGCTGATCGCGCTGAAGTCGAGGCGCGAGGCATCACCGGCCGGCACGATCCACACCATCGACTGGCAGCCGCTGAGGCGGTGCTCCTCGGTCTTCAAGTCTTCGGGAAACGCCGGCAGCTTGCGCCCGAGGTCGATCAGGTACTGGTAGCGCTCGGACCAGTCGCTGAAGAACGCGAACTCGTCGCGGATCGCGGCCTGCGCCTCGGCGGGGGTGGCTTCAAGCGGGAACGGGGAGGACGTCACTGCAGATTCCTGTTTCTCGACGATCCCGCGGCCGACGTGGCGGCCCGGGTCCCGGGATGACTCGCGTTGTTCGAAACGCGATGTAACGCGCTAGGCGCGGCGCCAGCGTACGCCCTGCGGCGTGTCTTCCAGCATCACGCCTTCGGCCGCGAGCTGCTGCCGTATCTCGTCCGCGCGGGTGAAGTCACGCGATTTCTTCGCGGCGTTACGCTCGTCCACAAGCGCCTGGATACGCGCATCGTCGCTGTCGTCCACGCCGCGCGCGAACCACTGCGCATGCCCCTGCTGCAACAGGCCCAACGCGGCACCTGCGCCCAGCAATTCGCTCTTCAGCCGCGAGCGCTCATCCGCCGAGGCGGCCTTGCGCGCTTCGCCCGCGATCCGGGCAATCTCCGCCAGCACCTGCGGGGTATTCAGGTCGTCATCGAGCATGGCCTCGACCGACGCCGGAATCGTCGCGGCGGCTTCCACGTCCGCAAGGTCGCGCAGCGTGCCGTACAGCCGGTCCAGCGTGCGGATGCTCTGGTCAACCAATGTGTCCGACCAGTCCAGCGGCTGGCGGTAATGCGCGGACAGCAGTGCATAGCGCAGTGCTTCCGGCGGATGGGCGCGGACGAGGTCGTGGACTTTCTCGATATTGCCCAGCGACTTGCTCATCTTCGCGCCGCCGAAGTTCAGCATGCCGTTGTGCAGCCACCAGCGCGCGAACGGCTTGCCACCATGCGCGCACTCGCTCTGCGCGATCTCGTTCTCGTGATGCGGAAACTGCAGGTCGACGCCGCCGGCGTGGATGTCGATCGTTTCGCCGAGGTGGGCGGCGGCCATCGCCGAGCACTCGATGTGCCAGCCCGGTCGACCGCGGCCCCAGGGCGACTCCCAGCCCGGCAGGTCGTCCGTGGACGGCTTCCACAGCACGAAGTCCCCCGCGTCGCGCTTGTACGGCGCGACATCGACGCGCGCGCCCGCCAGCATGTCGTCCGCGTCGCGGCGCGACAGCTTGCCGTAGCCGTCGAAGCTTGCGACGGCGAACAGCACGTGGCTTTCGGCCTCATACGCATGGCCGCTTGCGATGAGACGCTCGATCATCGCGACGATCTGCGGGATGTGCGCGGTCGCCTCGGGTTCGATGTCCACCGGGTCGACGCCGAGCGCCGCCATGTCATCTCGATAGGCGGCGGCGAAACGGTCGGTGATCGTGGAGATCGGCACGCCCTGTTCGCGCGCGGCCGCGTTGATCTTGTCGTCGACGTCGGTGATATTGCGCGCGTAGACAAGCGCGCCGTAACGCCGCCGCAGCAGCTGCGCCAGCACGCCGAAGACCACCGGACCACGCGCATTGCCGATGTGCACGTAGTTGTAGACCGTCGGCCCGCACACGTACATCGTCGGGCGGGCGGGGTCGAGCGGCGCGAATGGCTCGACGCGGCGCGTGAAGCTGTTGAAGAGTTGGAGGCTCATGGGATTCGCACGATGAATCGCGGCATTCTAGCGGCCGCGCCGGGTGACGACAGGGCGGATTCAGCCCGGAAGGGGCCGTGGCGCATACACTTCAGCAACCTGACTTGGAGTCGCCCGCTTTGATGAAGCGTCCGCTGGTGCTTGTTCCGCTCCTGCTCGCCGCCTTCCTGGCGGGCCCGGGGTATGCAGGGCAGGCGACGGTGATCCAAGCCGAGAACGTGCGCTATGCGTATGCGCAGGTGCTCAGGGTGACGCCGGTGTACCAGACACTGACGGCCACGCGCACCGAGCGCAGGTGCGACCCGTCCGTCGTGGACGACAACTCGAAGCTGTCGCGTGTCGTGGGGGCGGTGAAGGATGCATTGCGGCGGGATCCATCGGAATCGGAGCAGGTGAGCCGCTGCCGGCAGGTGCCCGTGGTGCAGGAATTCCACCGGCCGATCGCCTACGACGTCGATTACACCTATCGCGGTGGCAAGTACCGCTCGCGCCTGCCTGAGGATCCGGGCAACCGCCTGCGCATCCGGGTTTCGATCATGCCGATGCCGGGCGGCCCGCAAACGCGCTGACGCGCTTGCGGGCATGGCGCTGCCATGCCAGTATCCGCGCCCTCATGAACCCCCTTTACGCCGACGCCGACATCCTGACTTCCGCCTACATGGCGGCAGGCATGACCTCGCGCGCGCGTCGACCGTTCCCGCTCACAGCTGGGTAACGGCGTTCACGCCATTCGTGCACCACGAGGTGCAACACGAAAAGCCCAGCCACCGTGCTGGGCTTTTTTGTTTTCAGTCGTTCGTTTCCTTCCGCAACAGCCCGCACATCCATGTGCGGATTTCCAAAGAAAGCCATCCCTTCCGGACATCCCGCAATGACGACCCGCCACTTCCTCAATACCCAGGACTGGTCGCGCGCCGACCTCGACGCCGTGCTCGAACAGGCCGCCCGCTTCAAGCGCGAACGCCTGGGCGATGCACTGAAGGGCCGCTCGATCGCGCTGGTGTTCTTCAACCCGTCGCTGCGCACGCGCACCAGTTTCGAGATCGGCGCATTCCAGCTCGGCGGGCATGCCGTCGTGCTGCAGCCGGGCAAGGACGCGTGGCCGATCGAGTTCGACCTGGGCACGGTGATGGATGGCGAGACCGAAGAGCACATCGCCGAAGTCGCGCAGGTGCTGGGCCGTTACGTGGACCTCATCGGCGTGCGCGCGTTTCCAAAGTTCGTCGACTGGACCGCCGATCGGCAGGATCGCGTGCTGCAGGGATTCGCGAAGTACTCGCCGGTGCCGGTGATCAACATGGAAACGATCACGCATCCCTGCCAGGAGCTCGCCCACGTCCTCGCGCTCCAGGAGCACTTCGGCACGCGCGACCTGCGCGGTAAGAAATTCGTGCTCACGTGGACTTACCACCCGAAGGCGCTGAACACCGCGGTCGCGAATTCCGCGCTGACGATCGCCACGCGCATGGGCATGGACGTGACGCTGCTCTGCCCGACGCCCGAGTACGTGCTGGATGAGCGTTACATGGGCTGGGCGGAAGACAACGTCGCCGAAAGCGGCGGCTCGCTGCAGGTCAGCCACGATATCGACAGCGCGTACGCGGGCGCGGACGTGGTGTACGCGAAGAGCTGGGGCGCGTTGCCGTACTTCGGCAACTGGGACGCCGAAAAGCCGATGCGCGACACCTTCAGGCACTTCATTGTCGACGAGCGCAAGATGGCGCTCACGAACGACGGCATCTTCAGCCACTGCCTGCCGCTGCGTCGCAACGTCAAGGCCACCGATGCGGTGATGGATTCGCCGCGCTGCATCGCGATCAACGAGGCCGAAAACCGCCTGCACGTGCAGAAGGCCGTGATGGCCGAACTCATCCGCCACGCGCCGCAGCGCTGACGCCGCGACTCCACATCCCGATCCGTACCGGACCCGACATGACCGACATCGCCACCCATTCCGCCACCACGCAGTCGAAGGACATCGTCCTCGCGTTCTCCGGTGGCCTCGACACCAGCTTCTGCGTTCCCTACCTGAAAGAACGCGGCTGGAACGTGCACACCGTGTTCGCCGACACCGGTGGTGTGGATGCCGAGGAACGCATGTTCATCGAGCAACGCGCGGCGGAGCTTGGCGTCGCGTCACATGTCACTGTCGATGGCGGCCCGGCGATCTGGAGCGGCTTCGTCAAGCCGTTCGTGTGGGCGGGCGAGGGCTACCAGGGCCAGTACCCGCTGCTGGTGTCGGACCGCTACCTCATCGTTGACGCGGCGCTGCAGCGTTGCGCGGAGCTTGGGACGAACGCGATCGCGCACGGCTGCACCGGCATGGGCAACGACCAGGTGCGCTTCGACCTCGCGGTGAAGTCGCTGGGCGAATACCGCATCGTCGCGCCGATCCGCGAAATCCAGAAGGAGCACACCGAGGTGCGCGCGTACGAGCAGCGCTATCTCGAGGAACGCGGCTTCGGCGTGCGTGCGAAGCAGAAGGCATACACGATCAACGAGAACCTCCTCGGTCTGACCATGTCGGGCGGCGAGATCGACCGCTGGCAGGCGCCGGGCGAAGGTGCACGCGGCTGGTGCGCGCCGCGCGCCGAGTGGCCGGCGCAACCGCTGCAGGTGCGCGTGGGCTTCGAGAATGGCGAGGCCGTTTCACTCGATGGCGAGCGCGTGGCCGGCCATGAACTGCTCGCGCGACTCAACACGCAGTTCGCGAAATACGGCGTGGGCCGCGGGATGTACACCGGCGACACCACGATCGGCCTGAAGGGACGCATTGTGTTCGAGGCGCCGGGCCTGGTTGCGCTGCTTACCGCCCATCGCGCGCTTGAGGAAGCCGTGCTCAGCAAGCAGCAGAACCGCTTCAAGCCCGAGGTGGCGCGCAAGTGGGTGGAGCTGGTGTACGAGGGTTTCTTCCACGATCCGCTGAAGACCGATCTCGAGGCGTTTCTCGTGTCCAGCCAGTCAACAGTCAATGGCGAGGTCGTGTTGGAAACGAGCGGTGGCCGCGTCGATGCCGTGGCCGTGCAGTCGCCGCACATCCTCAACGCGAAGGGCGCGACCTATGCGCAGGCCGCCGACTGGGGCGTGGAGGAGGCCGAGGGCTTCATCAAGCTGTTCGGCATGAGCTCCACGCTCTGGGCCGAGGTCAACCGCAGCGGCTCCCGCGGCTGAGCGCGACGACGGGTCCACGAGGAAACGCCAATGCTACCCACCGTTCTGCAGCACCTCGAGGCGCTGGTCGGCTTCGACACGCGCAATCCGCCACGCCTGATCGACAGCGGCGGCATCTTCGATTATCTACGCACGCATCTGCCGGGCTTTCGTTGCGAGGTGACCGACCACGGCGCCGGCGCCGTGGCGCTGCTGGCGGTACGCGGCACGCCACGACGCGTATTCAACGTGCATCTGGACACGGTGCCGTCGTCGCCCGCCTGGACGGCCGACCCGCACACGCTTCGCGTGCAGGGCGATCGCGCAATCGGCTTGGGCGCCTGCGACATCAAGGGCGCCGCCGCCGGGTTGCTTGCCGCTGCCGCGGTGACCGGCGGTGATGCGGCGTTCCTCTTCAGCACCGATGAGGAAGCGAACGATGCGCGCTGCATCCCGGCATTCCTCGCCAGCGACCACGGCTTCAGCGAAGCAATCATTGCCGAGCCGACGCAATGCGAGGCCGTCCTGGCGCACCGCGGCATCAGTTCCGCGCTGATGCGTTTCCGCGGTGCGGCCGGCCATGCAT
>CADCUA010000229.1 GCA_902805755.1 uncultured Lysobacter sp. | reverse complement strand
TGAGTCCGCCGGCAGTTGCGGTTCGAACGGATAGAACGAGGGCGAACTCACGGCTGGGCTGTCGAAGCTCGCCGTGAGCGCACCCGCCGCCTGGGAGTTGGGCAGCACCGCCCGCGGCCATGGGCGCGTGACGATTTCCTGCGCTGGACCGAACGGGTCGCTGCCCGTGGCCTCGCTCGCAGGCGATGGCACTGCGTTTGCTGCAAGCGCGGCCGTGGCACGCGTCGATGCCGCCTCTCGACGACTGCGCGACTCTGCACGAGCAGTACGCGTGCGCTGCGACGGCTGGGCACGTCGTGGCGTCACCGCCGCGATGGTCCTTGTAACGTCGGCCGACTCTAGAGCCGGCGCTTCGGATGCTGCGGCAGGTGGCAGCTCCACGGGCGTAGCTGCGACTGAAGGAGTTTCGGGCGCCGAAATCGCAGCGACCGGTGCGGATACACGCGAGCCCTCATCCATCGGCGTTGGCGGCCGCGCGACGAACAACGCCGCAAACGCTGCCGAAGCTGCCAGCGCTACGCCGCCCGCCCAGCGCTTCGCGCGGCTGCTGCGTGCCGGCGCCTGCACGGGACGGGCAAACTCCATCACGACCACCGGCGGCTCCTGCGCCACCGCTTCAGCTACGCGTGCAGCAAGCCCGCTGGACGCGGCAGAGGTACCGCGACCGCGCAACACATCACCGATCAGCTGCCAGCTTCCGCAGGCCTGCTGCCATTGCGCGTCGTGCCCAAGGCGCTTGAGCGCGAACCGCGCGGCCTCGCCGTGCAGTTCGCCATCGAACAGCGCGCTGAGGGATTCACGGTCGTTGCCGGATTGCAGGTGTTCTGTGCTCATGTCCGGGCGCGCTCCCCATCGGTCTGGTCAAGCAGCGGTTTCAGCTGCACATCAATCGCTTCGCGTGCGCGGAAGATGCGTGAACGCACCGTGCCGATCGGGCACTTCATCTGCGCGGCGATGTCCTCGTAGCTCAATCCATCCATCTCGCGCAGCGTGATCGCCGTACGAAGCTCCTCGGGCAGGGCTTCGACCGCGCGCATGACGGTTCGTTCAATTTCCTGGCGCAGCAGTTCGTGCTCGGGCGTATCGGTGACGCGCAGCTTGGCGCCGGTGTCGAACTGCTCGGCATCCGACGCGTCGATATCGTCGGTTGGCGGCCTGCGGTTCTGCGAAACAAGATGGTTCTTGGCGGTGTTCACGGCGATCCGGTGCAACCACGTATAGAACTGGGCGTCGCCACGGAAACTACCGATCGCGCGGTAGGCACGGATGAAGGTTTCCTGTGCGACATCCTGGCATTCGCTCCAGTCGGGGATGTAGCGCCCGATCAGCGAGGTGATCCGATGCTGGTACTTGCGCACCAGTGCATCGAACGCCGCGCTCTCGCCGCGTTGGACACGCCTGACCAGCTCGTGGTCCAACTCCAGCTCCGGGGACGGTAATTTTTCGGCCATGCCGTGCCGGCACTCCTGTCTGCTCGGCATGAGCCGACGTCTGGGACAACGCGAGGGTGGGAAAGTTCCGTCCGCAAGGTTTGGGCCATGGACCTCGCGCTGCAAGCGCCAGGCATCATGGTCCACACTCGGGCAGCGGACCGACCGCGAATTGACGCGGGCGAAACAAGCCCGGGATGATAGCCACTTGTTCCATACCTCGACGGATGGTGCGGCATGACCGCTGGCCAGCACGGGCTCACGAGTTTCGACGGACTGCGCATGCAGCACTGGCGTATGCAGTCGCGCGAGGACGGCGTGCTGGTACTGTCGTTCGACCGCGCGGGCGAGGCGGTCAACACCTTCGCGCAGGACGTGCTGATCGAGCTCGACGGACTGCTCGAGCGTCTTTCGATCGATCCGCCCAAGGCACTGGTGCTGGCATCCGCCAAGCCCAGCGGCTTCATCGCCGGCGCAGACATCAAGGAATTCCAGGCGTTCGATCGACAGGGCACCGTCGGCGATGCGATCCGGCGCGGGCAGCAGGTGTTCCAGCGCCTGTCGGAGATGCCGTTCCCCACGGTCGCGGCAATCCACGGGTTCTGCATGGGCGGCGGCACCGAAGTCGCGCTGGCATGCCGTTACCGGGTTGCAAGCCGCGACGCGTCGACACGCATCGGCCTTCCTGAAGTGAAGCTCGGCATCTATCCGGGCTGGGGCGGCAGCGTGCGGCTGCCCCTGCTGGTCGGCGCGCCTGCGGCATTCGACATGATGCTGACGGGGCGCACGTTGTCGGCGTCGGCCGCCAAGGCGATCGGTCTGGTAGATAGGCTTTCCGAGCCCGCGCTACTGATCGATGATGCAGCGAAACTTGCGCTCGGCGGCACGCAGCGTCCATTCCAGCAACGCGCCGCAGGCTGGCTCAGCAACACCTGGCCTGCGCGGCAGCTGCTGGCGCCGATGCTCACCAAGCAGGTCGCCCGCAAGGCGCGACGCGAGCATTACCCCGCGCCGTACTCACTGATCAATACATGGCAACGCGCGAGCGGCGGCATACAGCGCAAGCTCGATGCGGAGCGAAGGTCCGTCGTCAAACTCGCGTCCACGCCGACCGCGCGCAACCTCATCCGCGTGTTTTTCCTGCAGGAGCGACTCAAATCGCAGGGCGGCAAGGAGCACGGCATCGGCCACGTGCATGTCGTCGGTGCGGGCGTGATGGGCGGCGATATCGCGGCCTGGTCGGCGCTCAAGGGATTCGACGTCACGCTGCAGGATCGCGAGCAGCGCTTCGTCGACACGGCACTCGAACGCGCGCAGACGCTTTTTGCGAAGAAGGTCCGCGACGCTGCGAAGCGTCCCGCGGTCGCGGCGCGGCTGCGCGGCGATGTAACCGGCGCCGGCGCGGCGTCGGCCGACTTGGTGATCGAAGCGATCATCGAGAATGCCGGGGCCAAGCGCGATCTCTACGCGCAGCTCGAGCCGCACATGAAGTCCGATGCGCTGCTCACGACGAATACCTCGTCGATCCCGCTGACCGAGTTGCGCGGTCCGATCGCGCGGCCGATGCAGTTCGGCGGCCTGCATTACTTCAACCCGGTCGCGATGATGCCGCTGGTCGAAATCGTGCGGCACGACACCATGGCGCCGGAAACCGAGCGGCGTCTCGCGGCGTTCTGCCGGGCGATCGACAAGCTGCCCGTGCCGGTCGCGGGTACGCCGGGGTTTCTGGTCAATCGCGTGCTGTTTCCGTATCTGCTGGAAGCGGTGACGGCGTATTCGGAAGGCATTCCGGGGCCGGTGATCGACAAGGTGGCACTGAAGTTCGGTATGCCGATGGGGCCGATCGAACTGGTCGATACGGTGGGCCTGGACGTCGCCGCTGGCGTGGGCGGCGAGCTCGCTCCTTTCCTGGGACTGACCGTGCCGGCGGCGCTCGCAGTGCCGGCCGGGCCCGGGCATCGCGGCAAGAAGGACGGCCAGGGCCTGTACAAGTGGGAGAACGGCAAACCCGTGAAACCCGAGGTTCCGTCGGATTACACGGCGCCGGCCGACCTCGAGGACAGGCTGATCCTTCCGCTGCTCAATGAAGCGGTCGCGTGCCTGCATGACGGCGTGGTCGAGGATGCGGACCTGCTGGACGCCGGCGTGATTTTCGGCACCGGCTTCGCTCCGTTCCGTGGCGGCCCGATCCAGTACATCCGCGAAACCGGCGTCGATGCCGTGCTTGCACGCCTCGGGCAACTGCAGGCGCGCCATGGCGCGCGGTTCGCGCCGCGGCCCGGATGGGACC
>CADCUA010000228.1 GCA_902805755.1 uncultured Lysobacter sp. | reverse complement strand
CCAGCGACGACGCGCACGCCGGGGAAGTTGCCCTTGAGCGGCACCCGGTCGTGGACGTAGAAGCCGCCGTTGGCCCCCTCCTCCATCGGCAGCACCTTGAACGACAGCAGGATCGCCCGCTTGGCCCGCTCGTCGACCACCACCGCGTCGACGCGCGCACCGGCTGTCACCAGCCGGTCCACGACGGGCAGATTGCCGGCAACCGCAGCGGCCGCGATCAACGGATTGCCGTCGCCGCGCGCGGCGCGGTTGACGTCCGCGCCCAGCCGCAGCAGTTCGTCGACCAGCGCAGCATCACCGGCGCGCGCGGCCACGATCAGCGCCGTGCCATCGCCGGCGGCCACGCTGTCGACATCGGCACCGGCGACGATCAGCGCACGCACCGTCCCGATGCGCTGGGCCTTGACCGCATTGATCAACCGCTCCGCATTGCCGTGCGGCGGTGCGGGCACGGATGCGCTGGCAGCCACGGCCATCGGGCCGGCCAGCAGCGCGCCGCAGACGAGCCGCCGCAGCCGCGTTGGTTGGAGGCAGTGCAATACGGACATGTTCATTTGTTCGAGCTCCTGGAGGGTCTTGCTCGGGCGTGGTCGGGGTGATGGCCTGCGGCAGTCAGCACGCGCAGCACGGCCTGCTGCTCCGCAGGCGACTTCGCCCGCCGGTACAGGTCGAACACAACGTGCTCGTCCCGCGCGACCAGCAGACTTTTCAGCACCGCGTCGCGCAGCACTGGCATGGCCAGCACGCTCGGGTACAGCTCGAGCAGCGCGCGGTCACCGCCGGCCACGCCAAGTGCTTCGATCGCGGCCTGTCGCGTCGCAAGATCCGTGTTGCTGCGCGCCACGCCGACCAGCGCGTCGATGCCGTTCGCAGTGCCCAGCGCCTGCAGCGCGCTGCGGCGCAGCCCGGGATCGGCATCGCGCCGCGCGACGTCGGCGAGCACCTCGTCCGCGCCGGCCACGCCCATCGCGTTGAGCACCTCGCGTTTGCGCGCGCTGTCGCGGGCCGCGGCATAGACCTCGCGGAACTCGTCCTTCGCACCGATCACGCCGAGCAGGCGCACGGCTTCGGTGCGCAACGCGGGATCAGGGCCACGCGCCGCGGCGACCACCTGCGCGACCGCGCCGGGATCGTCGATCTGGCCCAGCACGAACAGCGCGCGTTTCTTGATCTGCACCGGATGCGGCCCCTGCAGCAGTGCGACCAGCCCGGGGATCGCCTGTGCGGGCGGCTGCGACATCAGTGTCTCGAGCGAGGCGCCGGCTCCGCCGGCAGCGGGCGTGCCGGTCCCCGCCATGCCACCGCGCCCGCGCAGCAGGCGCGCGGCATCGTCATTCCAGCGGCTGCGCGGGAACTCGGCGGTCAGGCGCTGGACGGTTGCGGTCGCGTGCTCGAGCCGCCCGGCCCGCATCAGCGCATAGGCCTGCCAGTAGATCGGCGCATCGGCGACGCTCGGCGTGCTGCGGCGCAAGCGACGCTCCAGATCGGTGAACCGCTGTAGAGCGAGGCGCCAGTCGCCGCTGCCGAGCGCCGCGTGGCCCTGCCAGTAGAGCGCGGCCGGTTCGACCGCGGTGCGGCCATCCCCGGCCCGATCCGACGCCGCATCGACGCGGCCGCAGGCCAGCGTCGCCAGGATCGTGAGCATCACCAAGGGGGTCGTTCGCAGGTTCATGTCGTGGTGCTCCGGGATTGCATTCGTGCTTCGACCGCGCGCAACTGGAACAGCAGATCGCGGCTCTGGACAAAGTCGCTCAGGTCCCGGTGCGGCTGCAGTTGTGCTGGTTGGACGTCGCTGGTACGCGGCCGGTTAGCCAGTTCGATCAGCACCGGGTCCAAGGAGTGCAGAAAACCCGCCAGCGCCTCGTCGCCGCGGCGGGCTGCGGCGAGCGCATACATGCGGTTGTCATCGGCGAGCGCACGTACGAACGCGTCACCGGCCGGCGCGAGCACGTTGCCATCGTCATTGATCGCGCTCAGCAGCGCGCCCTCGGTGCTGCGCAGATGCGCGGCGACGTAAGCGGCAAGCGCGCGATCACCGCCCGGCACGTGCGTCGCGACCGGACGCGTCACCGCAGCAGGCCGGGGCGCTGGATCGGGAGCCATCGGAAGTTTCATCGCAATCACCAGCACGGCCGCGGCCGCCAGCCCTGCTCCCCAGCGGCGCGCGTGCCGCTGCAAGCGGGATCGCACCGCGGGCCGCGACGGCACTGCGGATGCGATCGACGCGGTGCCGGCCGCCTGCAGGCGCGGTTGCAGGTTTCGCCACAGCCGGTGCTCGAACCGCGCATCGGGCAGCGGCGCGTCATCGCAATCGGCGCCCGCCAGCACCCGCCGCAGCGCCCGATAGCGCGCAGCCAGTGGCGGCGACGTTGCCAATGCGTGTTCGATTTCGCGCACGCGCTCCGGCGGCAGGCTGTCGCGGTAATGGAACAGGATCAGGTCGTTGTCGCGGATATCGGACATGGGTTACCTCAAGGGTTCCAGCGCGCCACGCAACTTGCGCACGGCGCGGAAAATCGCCTGCTTGCACTGGCCGGTATTCAGCGACAGCACGACGGCAATGCGCTCGAGGCGCTCGCCTTCGCAATGGCGCATGACGAACGCCGCACGCTCGGTCGGGCTCAGGCGCTCCATCTGCACGCCGATGCGCTGGCCGATCTGCGTGCCCACCGCACGCGCTTCGGGGCCGGGCGTGTCGTCGGCAAACCCGTGCAGAAAATCCCTCTCGGCGTCCTCGTCATGCGATTCATCGATTGCGGCCTGGCGATGGCGCGCGCTGCGCCGCAACTGTTCGAGCGCGGCGTTGACGGCGATGCGGTGCAGCCAGGTCGAAAACGCCGCGCGCCCGTCGAACTCGCCCAGCGCACGCCAGGCCTTGTAGAGCGCCTCCTGCACGGCGTCTTCAGCGAGCGTCGCATCGCGGGTGATGCGAAAGCACAGCTGGAACAGCCCGCGTGCATGCGTGTCGACCAGGCACCGGAACGCCTGCTGATCGCCCGCGCGCGCCTGCGCGATCGCATGCGCATCGTCGTCGTCCCTGCTGCCCGCGATGTCGCCGCCGCCTCCGTCCATGGATCTTAGGATGCCCGCTTCGTGCATTCGGTTAGCACGCACTTTCAGAACCGGTAACGGATCTTCGCCAGCAGCTGGTCGGAGTCGCGCAGCGCGAGGGCCTCCTCGAACAGCGTCGTCGCGTCCAGTGTGTCGCGCTGCTGGCGCTGGAAGCCGCCGCGCGAATATGCGAGGAAGATGTCCGACTGCGGCCCCAGCAGATAGCGATAGCGCAATTGCAGGCCGAAACTGTTGACGTCGAAGTCCGGCCGCGCCTGCCCGCTGGCAACCATCTGCCCCGAGGGCTGCAGCCGGTAGCGGGCGCCATCGCCGGCGCGGATCGCCAGCCATTCCGACTTCAGCCGCAGCTCGTGCTTCAACGCCGGGAACCAGCTCAGGTCCAGGCTGGCGAACTCGCCGCGCCGCGAATAGCGGCCGAAGTCGCGCCCGCCCTCCCAGATCAGCCAGTCGGTAGTGCGCTCCGGGCCGAATTCGAACGCGGCATTGAACGCTTCGCTCGGATACCAGCGCGCGCTGAGCCCGAGCTCACGCGCGGGCGTGGCCGACAGCCCGATCGGCGGCAGCGTGAAAGAGGCGCCGAACGCCCACTCGCCGTAGCGGCGGCTGATGAAATCGGCCTGCGCGCGATACCGGCCCGAGCGCCGCCACAGCCCGTTGCCGCGCGAGATCAGATCCTCCCAGCCTTCGCTGATCAGGCTCGCATTGAGGTACACCGCGTTGCCGCTGCGGAAGTTGTAGTTGTTGCCGAGCAGCAGGAACGTCGGCAGCCGGTCGCCGCGGTCGTTGCTGCGGGCCTGCAGTTCCATCGACCACTGGCTGCTGCGCAGGCGTGCGTCCTCGCTCGCACTGCGACGCAGGTGCACGGCGGTGAGTTCGAGTTCGTTGAGGCTGGCGCGGCGCTGGAACCCGAGGTCGTTGAAATCCAGGCGCTCGCCGAAATGCGTGGCTTCGACCTCATAGCTCCAGCGGTCCGACGGCGTCCAGCCGACCCGCACCCAGCCGCCGCTGTCGTTGACCGCAACGCCGCGCTGCTCGATGAAGCTGCCCAGTAGCTGCGCGTTGACGATCACCGCCTCGTTCGGCTTCCAGCCCAGATCGAACGCATGCACCTGCGCGCTGCGGTCGCGATACGGACGCTGCGTGTGGGTGCCGAGCCAGCCCACGTTGAGCCCGGCGCGCAGCGGAGCCTGCAGGCGCATCGCGTAGAAATCACGACCGGCCGCGCCGTCCTCGGCGGCCGCGAGCAGGCCGTAGCCGAGCCGGCCGAACGAGCCGTTGAGCTTGATCGCCGCGTCGATGTCGCTGGCGCCGGAGCCATCGTCGGCATCGCCGCCGATGCGCCGGGTGTGGACCAGGCGGCCCGAATCGGGCGTGCCCAGATCGAAGATGCTCTGGTTCTCGGTGAAGAACGGGCGCTTGTCGCTGAAGAAGGTTTCCACCGCGTCGAAGTTGATGACCAGGTCGTCGGACTCGACCTGGCCGAAGTCCGGATTGACCGTGGCGCTGAGCTGGAACGTCGGTGACGGTTTCCAGAACACGTCGGCGCCGCTCTTGTAGTACGTGCCGCCATCGATGAGGTCGTGCCGCGCGGTGAGGTAGGGCCAGACGTGCAGCAGCGCCGCGCGGTATTGCGGAATCTCGATGCGCTCGAAGCCGGACACGAAGCGCCCGCGCGCCGGCGACACCGCCGGATACGCCTGGCGCTCGCCATTGCTGCCGAGCGCGCGGCTGAAGTACACCGCGACCGTGCGCTCCGGCGTGTCGGTGCCGCGCATCGGCGCGACCGACCACGGGATCAGCAGTTCGACCTGCCAGCCTTCGGCGGTTTCGGTGACTGCCGAACTCCAGTCCGTGTCCCAGTCGGCGTTGAGCTGGTTCTCGTTGGCGACGACGCCGTCACGGATCGATCCCGACAGGCCGACGGTGAAGCTGTAGGCAACGCGCGCGTCGCCATCGAAGTCGATCATGAAATTGACGCTGTCGGCCGGCGCGACCTGGTCGCGTTCGAGCCGTGGCTTGAGCCGCGGCAGCGACGCGGCGTGTTCAAGCATGAAAGCCACCGCGATACCGGCCGGCGTCGACACCAGCCGCGCCTGCGTACCGCTGCCGGCATCGGGCGCGCTCAGGCGGAACGGCTCGGTCAGCTTGAACGCATCGAAGCGCTTGGCCTGCGCCCATTCGGGCTCGTCGAGCACGCCATCGACCACGACTGCCGCCTGCGCGTTCTGAATGTCCAAGCCCATCGCCACCACCACCCAGACGCACATCCACGCGCCGGTCGCCGCTGCTCTCATTACAACCTCGATAGTTCGATCCAGTACCGGGTTGGATGCGGCGACTGCGAAATAGTCATCCGGCGAATGACGGCGCCTGCGTCGCAGCCGCTACGATGCGCGCGATGCAAACCCTGCGCGATCTGCCGGATGTCGCCCGTGCCTGCCTGGCCGCGCTCGCGGTGCTGGCGGCGCTGTGCGTGCTTGGCCCGGGACTGTCGACGTTCGATCCGCACACGCCGGACTGGCATGCGCTGTCCGTCGGACCGGGCACGGCCGGGCACTGGTTCGGCACCGACGCGATCGGCCGCGACGTGTTCGCGCGCACGCTCGCCGGCGGACGGCTGTCGCTGACGATCGGGCTGATGTCCAGCCTGGTCGCGCTCGGCATCGGCGTCGGCTATGGCGCGGTCGCGGGCCTCGCGGGCGGGCGCGTGGAGCGCGCGATGCTGCGCGTGCTCGACGTGTTCAGCGCGCTGCCGTTCCTTCTGGTGGTGATCCTGCTGCTGACGCTGTTCGAGCGCTCGCTCGGGTTGCTGCTCGCGGCGATCGGCGGCTATGTGTGGATTGACCTGGCGCGCGTGATGCGCGCCGAGGCCGCACGCCTGCGCGAGGCGGCGTTCGTGCTGGCCGCGCACGCGGCCGGTGCGAGCTTCGGCCAGCGCCTGCGCTGGCATGTGCTGCCGAACCTGCTGCCGCTCGCGTTCGTGTATCTGGGCCTGATCCTTCCGCAAGCCATTCTCGTCGAGAGTTTCCTCGGCTTTCTCGGATTGAGCGTGGACGAGCCGAGCGCGAGCTGGGGCACGCTGCTCAGCGAGGGCGTGCAGGAGCTCGACAGCGCGCCGTGGACACTGCTGTTTCCGGCCGGCTTCCTCGTCGCGACGCTGGCGCTGTTCCAGTTCCTCGGCGACGGCCTGCGCGACTGGCTGGACGTGCACCGCGAACCGGCGTCGGCGCCCGCATGAGCGTGCTGCTGGCATTGCAGGGGCTGCAGGTCGATGCCGGCACGCGGCGCCTGCTCGGGCCGCTGGATCTGGAGCTGCATGCCGGTGATTGCCTGGGCCTGGTCGGCGAGAGCGGCAGCGGCAAGAGCCTGACCGCGCTTGCGCTGCTGGGCCTGCTGCCGACGGGGCTGCGTGCACAGGGCGGGTTGATGCATAACGGCGTAAAGCTCGCGATCGGCGGGCGTGAACACGCGGCGCTGCGTGGGCGCCTGTTCGGCTGGGTGCCGCAGGATCCGCTCGCCGCGCTGCACCCGCTGCGCACGGTGGGCTCGCAACTGGTGGAAACGCTGCGCGTCGCGCATCGCAACTCCGCGGCCGAGGCGCAACGCGAAGCCGTGGCGCTGCTCGAGCAGGTGCAACTGCCCGACCCGGCGCAGGCATTGCATAAGCACCCGCACCAGTTTTCCGGCGGCCAGCGCCAGCGCGTCGCGATCGCGCTCGCGCTCGCGCTGCGTCCGCGTGTGCTGATTGCCGATGAGCCGACCTCGGCGCTGGACGCACGCATCGCACGCGACATCCTCGACCTGCTGGACCGGCTACGCCGCGAACAGGGGCTGGCGACCTTGCTGGTGAGCCACGACTTGCCGCTGGTCGGCGCCTATGCGCAGCGGTTGCTGGTACTGCAGCGCGGCGACGTGGTTGAGCGCGGCGACACGCACACGGTGTTCGCGCGTCCGCAGCACGCGTACACGCGTGAGTTGCTCGCCGCCGACGCGCTCGCGCCGCTGGCGCCGCCGCCCGCAGCCGGGGCGGTGCTGCTGCGCGGCGAGCAGCTGCGTGTGCGTTATCCGCGCGCCGCGCGCGATGCGTTAGCCGGCGTGTCGATCGAACTCAGGCGCGGCGAGGGCTTGGCGCTGGTCGGTGAAAGCGGCAGCGGCAAGAGCACGTTGGGCCGCGCGCTGCTGAAGCTGCTGCGCGGCGTGCACGGGCGCGTGTGCTGGATCGAGGGCGACCAGGTGATCGACCTCGCAAGCCTTGACCGACGTGCGCTGCGACGCTTGCGCGCGCGCACCGGTGTCGTGTTCCAGGATCCGTATGCCTCACTCGATCCGCGCATGCGTGTGCGCGAGATCATTACCGAACCGCTGCGCATCCACGGGCTCGGCGACGCCGCTTCGCAGCATGCGAAAGCCGCGGAGCTGCTACACGCGGTCGGACTGGACGCGTCGATGGCCGAGCGCTGGCCGCACCAGTTCTCCGGCGGGCAGCGCCAGCGCATTGCGATCGCGCGGGCGCTGGCGACCGATCCGCAGCTGCTGGTGTGCGATGAAGCGGTGTCCGCGCTCGATGCCCACCATCGCGCGGCGATCCTTGCGCTGCTCGTCAGGCTCAAGGCCGAGCGCGGCCTGGCACTGTTGTTCGTGACCCACGACCTCGCCGCGGCGGCCGCGGTCGCCGAACGCATCGCGGTGCTCGAGCACGGGCGCATCGTTGAAACCGGGCCAACCGCGCAGGTGCTGCGCGCGCCGCAGCATGCGCACACGCGGGCGCTGCTGGCCGCGCGCCCGCACTGCGCGACAACGGCTTAAAGCACGCCGCCGCCGATTCCCAGGCGCACGACGCCGACGATGATCGCGATGCCGTTGAGCACCAGGCCGGTCTTCGCGCGGCCACGCTGTTCGGGCCGCGTGGTCGCGATGCCGATCGCCGCGATCACCGCACCGACCGCCGCGAACGGGATCAGGAACCAGTTGCCCCAGCCCAGCAACGGGATCAATGCGACCACCATCCACACAAGTGCGACAAGGCCCCAGATCAGGCTGATCAGTCCCATGCAGCGATCTCCCAAAGGTTGAAGTCCGCAGCATAACGGGCTTGCCGATGCGGGCGCTGGCGGGCGTTATCGGAGCCGTCGCAGTTGCGACGTCGTAATGGCCGCGAAGCGCGCATCACATCAAGTGCAGTCGCGTGACGTCATCGGCGTGCATCCGGCATTGCGGCGCTTTTGAACCCTAGCTACCGCGGGCGCAACGCAACCGCGTTTACGAATGCACGCCGTCGATCTCCACGCGCAGCTCGCGCCGGCACACGGCCGCGTGCAGCACGATGCGCGGCACGTCGGCGCCGAGCCGCGCATCCAGTCGCGCGGTAACCGCGGCAATGTCGGCCTCGTCGCGCACGTAGACCTTCAGGCGCGAGGTCGGGCCGAACGTCGCCGGCAGCGAAGGACGGTGCTCGCGCGCGACCGCGATCAGACTGTCGAAATTCGCGAGCGTCTCGTCCACCTGCGCGGCGGCGTCGTCCGCATGCAGGGACTGGTGGCCGACGATGGACGCGGTGCCCGACATCAGCAGCGGCAGCGATCCGGGCGGCAGCATCGCGCGCGCGAAGCTGGGCGGCTGCGGGCCGTACTGGCGCGGGTAGCGGTAGGCGCTGAGCTGGCGCGGGTTTTCCAGCGGCGTGCCGGGCTCTTTCGAGGCCAGCCAGTACACCTGCAGGCGCGAGGTGCGCCCGCGCGAGACCGGGTGGCCGATCGCCGTCGCGGCCGGCAGCGGCCCTGCGACCGCAGCGCCGAGCCCGAGACCGCGCCCGAGGCAGAAGCGCTTGTAACGCTCCTCGTCGCCGCTGCCTTCGGTGATGCCGTCCAGGTAGTTCCACAGCCGCAGCAGGTGCGGATAGCCGCGCGCGGCGGTGAACGCGAGCAGCTGCCGGTACGCCTGCTGCGCGGCGTCGCCGAGCGCGTCGGTGCCGGCGCTGCCCGCAGGTTCGTCGAGCTCGATCGCACCGAACTGCAGCGCGCCGTCTTCGGCCCATGCCACCGCGCCTTCGCGCCCGTGCGTCACTGGGCCGCGCGTGCGCCAGATCTCCAGCGGCGCGTTGCCGTCGGGCGCGAGCCGCACCTGCAGGTAACGCGCATCGCTGATGTCTGGTGAGTGATCACCGAAGCCGAATACTGCAAGCACATCGGGCGCCGCGAG
>CADCUA010000227.1 GCA_902805755.1 uncultured Lysobacter sp. | reverse complement strand
CGACCGAGCCGGCCCTGTCGCTGCGCCTGCGCGGGGTCCACGTACGGCGCGCCGTGCATGACGATCAGGCGATCACGCGCGGCATCGTTGATGCCCGCATCCAGCCCGTCCATGCGCATGGAATAACCGTTGCCGCCGTCGTAGGTTTCGGCCGTGGTGTACAGGCCGAGGCTGGTCTGGTGGCTGCCGTCGCGGTTGGAGAATGCGCGTGCGTAGTTTTCGCCGCTGCCGCGACCGTGCGCGACGTGCTCGTGGTACAGCAGCTTCGTGCGTTCCACGTCGAACACCCACAGGCGCTTCTGCGTGGACGGGCGCGAGTAATCGATCACCGCGAGCTTGTTGCCGACGCGACGTCCGTTGCGCACGGCGCACTCGCGCGCTTCAAGCGCAAGCGCGATGACACCGGCATCGGCATCCGGCGCCGCACTGCGCAGCGCGACCAGCAGCGGCGACGGCGTATCGAGCGGTACAGATGACACGGACGGCGCTGTTACTGCCACGCGTGGCAGCACGGCCGGTGCGCGATGCGCCGCGTCATTGTGGGGACCGGCCGACGAGCACGCCGCCAGCGCTGCCACCGTGAAAGTGGCGAGAAGAGCCGTCTTGAGCATCGCGGCAGCATACGGATGACGCCGCTGCCTTGCCTGAATCGGCGTACACCTGCGGCGGTATTTGCGGCATGGGCCGCGCTTTTCAGCCTCGCGCTTGCTTATGACTCATCCATATCCGCACCGCGGCGCCACACCAGGCAGCGATTGTTTGCCGGCATCGCGATATCGGCCACCAGCTGCAGGCCGATGCCGCGCGCAAGCGCATCGACGGCTTGGAAATCACGCACGCCCGACGCGTCATCGCGCGTGCGCAGCCACGTGTCGAATTCGCGGTTGCTTTCACTGGTGAAAGCGCCTTCGTAGTTGAACGGGCCGTACACGATGACGGTTGCCTGCGCGGCGAGCGCGGCATCGAGTCCGGCAAACAGCGCCTGCACCGCGGGCCAGCCCATGATGTGCAGCGTGTTCGCGCTGAACACAGCATCGAACGCCGGCGTCGCGCCGGTGGCACGCGGCCAAGGCCCGATCTGCACGTCCAGCTCGATCGGCTCGGGCGTGTTCGCGAGCGCGGCGTCATCCAACCACGTCCGGATACCCGGCAGGTGCTCGCGGCGGTCCGAGCATTGCCACTGCAGATGCGGCAGGGCGGCGGCGAAATACACCGCGTGCTGTCCGGTGCCGCTGCCGATTTCCAGCACCTGCCGGCAGCGCGCGAAGTGCTCGCGCAGCACCACGAGGATCGGTTCGCGGTTGCGCTCGCAGGACGGGGCGAAGGGCTTGTCGGACATTGCGCGGCACGCTTGGGGGAGAGCTGCAGGTTCTACGCGGCAGGCGGGACGCATGCAACGCCGCGCACGCCGGTTTCACGTCATCTGACGCCAGCGTGCGCTTCACTTGCCGGGCGATACGCCCGTGGGGGGCGCAGGAGCGGCTCGATGACATTGTTTGCAGACCCGACCTGGCCCGACTGGTCGCCGGACAAGACGCTGGTGCTGCCGATCGCACTGGAGGAATGGAAGCCGCCGCTCGCCTCGATCGAGCTCGATCGCATCGAGTTCGAGCCCAAGAGCGAGCTGCACGTGACGCTGGTCGGCAAAGCGCTGGGCCGGCAGATCCACGAGACGCTGGGCGAGCGTTTTCACACCTGCGCGGTGCGCGCGGCATTCGAATCGCTGGACTGGCGCAGCGAGCGCACCGGCGAGCTGCTGCGGCTGGAAAAGACCCTGCGCCTGAAGAGCGGCGAGTCGCGCGTGGTCGGCGCGATCATCGAGCGCGTGACGATGCCGGCGATGGCGAAGTTCCACCATGCACTCGGCGATCTCCTGGGCCGCAAGCTGCCGGTGCCGCCGCCGCACGTGACGCTCTACACCGCCGGTCGCGAAGACGGCATTGGCGTGCCGAGCCTGGCCAAGCTGCGCGCGTGGACCGCGCGGCGCGTGCGTTTCGATGAGCTGTCCGAACCGATGGTGTGCTGAGGCGCATGCAGCGGGAAACAGCGCTCGTATTGCGATGCGTTGAGCCTGCCTGCACTGCGGGCTTTACGGTGCACTGAGCGACTTGCTGTTTGCAGGGGTCTGGGTCCGCCTCGTGTCTTCACTGATCGGCGCGCAGTGCGTTGGTCGCATTTCTGGCCGAATTTCGCAGTAAGCGTGATGCATTGGCGCGTTTCACCGATCGTCCGTACGTTCGTTTGCAGCCGTCTGCAGCTCGATGACCAGTGCGCTACCGGCCGCAGTGCGGTCGGGCAGGCAGCGGCGTCGCATCCGTTGTTCCCGCGGGACGCACATGCGCGTTGTCCGCCGTGCATAAACGGATGTTCGCCCGTCAGGCCATGCGAACGCCGCGCGTGACGATGTCCAGCGCCACCGCCTCGGCCGTGCGGATGCCGTCGACGCCGGCCGACAGGATGCCACCGGCATAGCCCGCGCCTTCGCCGGCCGGGAACAGCCCGCGCGTGTTGAGGCTGTGGCCGTCCTCGCCGCGCGTGATGCGCACTGGCGACGAGGTACGCGTCTCCACGCCGGTGAGCACCGCATCGTTCATCGAAAAGCCACGGATCTGCTTGTCGAACGCGGGCAGCGCCTCGCGGATCGCATTGATCGCGTACTCGGGCAGCGACGGCGCCAGATCACCCAGTCGCACGCCGGGCTTGTACGAGGGCAGCACGCTTCCGAACCCGCTGGATGCACGGCCTTTGATGAAATCGCCGACCAGTTGCCCCGGCGCTTCGTATTCACCGCCGCCGAGCTCGAATGCGCGCGCTTCCCAGTGCCGTTGCAGCTCGATGCCGGCAAGCGGGCCTTCGCCATAGGGTGCGTAGTCCTCCGGCGTGATGCCGCAGACGATCGCCGCATTCGCGTTGCGCTCGTTGCGCGAGTACTGGCTCATGCCGTTCGTCACAACGCGCCCGGGCTCACTCGCGGCGGCGACGACGGTGCCGCCGGGGCACATGCAGAAGCTGTACACCGAGCGGCCGTTGCGGCAGTGGTGCACGAGCTTGTAATCGGCTGCGCCGAGCAGCGGATGCCCGGCCTGCGGGCCGAAGCGCGCGGCATCGATCAGCGATTGCGGATGCTCGATCCGGAACCCGATCGAAAAAGGTTTCGCTTCAACGAATACGCCACGTGCATGCACCATCGCGAACGTATCGCGCGCGCTGTGGCCGAGCGCGAGCACGACCTGGTCGGCGCGCAGCTGCTCGCCGTTCTCCAGCGTGACGCCGCGCACATGGCGCAGGCCCGCGCTGTCGGTTTCGATCAGCAGGTCATCGACGCGCTGGCTGAAACGGATCTCGCCGCCCAGCGATTCGATCGTCGCGCTCATTTCCTCGACCATCGACACCAGCCGGAACGTGCCGATGTGCGGCTTGCTCACATAGCTGATTTCTTCCGGCGCGCCGGCCTTGACGAACTCGTCGATCACCTTGCGCCCGTAATGCTTCGGGTCGCTGATCTGGCTCCACAGCTTGCCGTCGGAAAACGTGCCCGCGCCGCCTTCGCCGAACTGCACGTTCGATTCGGGGTTCAGCACCTTCTTGCGCCACAGGCCCCAGGTGTCCTTGGTGCGCTCGCGCACGGCCTTGCCGCGCTCGAGGATGATGGGCTTGAAGCCCATCTGCGCGAGCACGAGCCCGGCGAACAGGCCACACGGGCCCATGCCGATCACGATCGGGCGCAGCGGCAGGTTCG
>CADCUA010000226.1 GCA_902805755.1 uncultured Lysobacter sp. | reverse complement strand
CCATTCCCGCCTTTGCATTCCCCGCTACAGATCCCCGTCCCCCGGCCGATAGCCACTCCCAACAAGACCCGAGCCTGCCATGGACAAGAACATCAAGATCCTCATCGTCGACGACTTCTCGACGATGCGCCGCATCGTCAAGAACCTGCTCAACGACCTGGGCTTTTTCAACACCGCCGAGGCCGACGACGGCACCACGGCGATCGAAGAGCTGCGCAAGGCGAAGTACGACCTGATCATCACCGACTGGAACATGCCGGGCATGGCGGGCATCGACCTGCTCAAGCACGTCCGCGCCGATGCCGGTCTGTGCAAGACGCCGGTGCTGATGGTCACCGCCGAAGCCAAGCGCGAACAGATCATCGAAGCCGCGCAGGCGGGCGTGAACGGCTACGTCATCAAGCCGTTCACCGCCGGCACGCTCAGCGAGAAGCTGGGCAAGATCTTCGAGCGCCTCGAGGCCGCTGCATGAACGCCCAGGTCGCACCGCTATCAGACGGTCCGGCCGACCAGAGCGAACGCGAAGCGATCATCCGTCGCGTGCGCGAAGCGTTGTGGGCCATCGAGCACGACGATCCCGAAGGCTTCCGCGCCCACCTCGATGCACTTGTGGAATGGCGCAACCAGCCGCTGGTGCAGGGCCTCGTGCGTCTCGCGCGCGAGCTCGGCCAGGCGTTCGGCGAAGGTGACGGCAGCAATGCGAATGCCTCGCTGCCTGAAGCCTGCGCCCGCCTCGAGCACGCGGTGAAGGTCAGCGAGGACGCAAGCCACCGCACCATGGACATGATCGACCAGTGCCGCGGCCTGCTCGCCACGATTCCCGTCGCGCCGGGCACCGATGCGGCCGAAGCCGTGGCCGGCATGCGCGTGCGCTTTTCGGAAATGACCGCGGCGCAGGGTTATCAGGACCTGACCGGCCAGATCATCAAGCGCGTGGTTGAAATCGTGCGCTGCGTGCACGAAGCCAGCGGCGGCGCGGTGCCCGAGTCGGCCCCGCTGCAGCTGCCGTCCTCGTCCAAGGGTTACGGCCCGTCGGTCACCGGTGTAGACAACGCGCCGGCCACGCAGGACGACGCGAACGATCTGCTTTCATCGCTGGGGTTGTGACGTGAGTGAAGCCTCGGACATCTGCGCCGATTTCCTGATCGAAGCGCGCGAGATCGTCGACCAGCTCGGCGAACAGCTCGTCGCGCTCGAGCATTCGCCGTATGACCGCGAATGCCTCAACGCGGTGTTCCGCGGCTTCCACACCATCAAGGGCGGCGCGGGCTTTCTCGATTTCCCGGCGATGGTGACGATCTGCCACGCCGTCGAGGACCGCCTCAACGCCGCGCGCAGCAGCGAACTGGCGATGGATGCGGGCGCGTTCGACGCCACGCAGCAATCGATCGACCTGCTCAGCGACATGCTCGATGCGATCGGTCGTGGCGAAGAGCTTGAAGAGCCGTCCACAGAGTTGGTCCACGCGCTGCACATCGGCGCGCCTGCAGTCGCGAAAGCGCCGGTGGTGCAGGCCATCGACCTGCCCGACAACCTCGACGACCTGGACTTCGATGCGCTGCTCGACAGCCTGCACGGCGCGGGCTCGCTTCCTGGCGCGGCGCCGATCGCGGTCGTCGAAGCACCGAAAGCCGCAGCGCCGAAACGCGAAACAAAACCCAAGCCCGCGGCCGCCGCGAACACCGAACCCGGCGATGCGACCGTGCGCGTGGACGTGCGCCGCCTCGACGCGATGGTGAATCTCGTCGGCGAACTGGTGCTCGCGCGCAACCGCCTCAAGACGATTCGTCCGCGCCTGCGCGACGAGGATCTCGACCGCGCAGTCACCGCGCTCGACGCCGCGACATCACGCCTGCAATCGGCGGTGATGACCGTGCGCATGCAGCCGGTCGGCCGCGTGTTCGCGCGCTTCCCGAAACTCGCGCGCGACGTCTCGCGCCAGCTCGACAAGTCGGTCGATCTGGAAATCGTCGGCGCCGACACCGAACTCGATCGCAACCTCGTCGAAGCGCTCGCCGATCCGCTGGTGCACCTGATGCGCAACGCGATCGACCACGGCATCGAATCGCCGGCGCAGCGCCGCGCGGCGGGCAAGAGCGAAACCGGCCACGTGCGCCTGTCCGCGCAACAGGAAGGCGATCATGTCTCGATCGAAGTGCGCGATGACGGCGGCGGCATCGATCCGGAAAAGATCCGCCGAAGCGCGGTGGACAAGGGCCTGATCGATATCGAATCGGCCGCGCGCCTGAGCGCGGACGAATGCCTGCAGCTGATCTTCCTGCCCGGCTTCTCGACGCGTGCAGAAGTCAGCGACCTGTCGGGCCGCGGCGTCGGCATGGACGTGGTGCAGTCCCGCATCCGCGAACTGTCGGGGCATGTGCAGATCCATTCCGACATCGGCCGTGGCTCGCGCTTCGTGATCCGCGTGCCGCTGACGCTCGCGATCCTGCCCACGCTGCTGATCGAAATCGACGACGACGTGTACGCGTTGCCGCTGGTGCGCGTGATCGAAGTGCTGGCGCACCGCCCTGACCGCGCGATGTGGATCGACGGACAGACCGTGCTGGACCTGCGTGAGCGGCCCGTGCCGCTGCTGGACCTGCGCGAATGGCTGGGCCTGGATCCGCTGCCGTCGTCGGCAACGACCGCGGTCGTGCTGCAGGCCGGTGAGCAGCGTTTCTGCCTCATCGTCGACCGCGTGCGCGGCCGCGAGGAAGTGGTGATCAAGGCGCTGCCGCGCACGCTGCGCGGGCTGCCCGGCTATGCCGGTGCGAGCCTGGTCGGTGACGGGCGCATGGCCCTGATCCTGGATGTCGATGCGCTGCTGCGCACCGGCCTGCGCGCGAGCCGCCGCATCGCCGACGTCGCGTAAACCGCGGGTGTGCGCGCGCCGCGTTAAATCCTGAAAACGCGGCGCTCGTTCGGGGACTGCGGCCGCGCGTTTTCAATATTCCCGCGGCGCCTCGGGCCTGCCCTGCACACTGTGCAGGACGGGCCGAAGCTCGATACCTCAGCGATTGAACCGGATGTCGCCGCGCAGCGGCTGACCCAGCGGCGTGCAGCGGTACTCGAAGCGCGCCCGCATCGCAGTGACCTGCCCCGCGCCGTCGAACGCGACATCCTCCACCGTCACGATGCCGCGGCTGTCGGGGCAATAGAGCGGCGAATCCAGTCCGCGCACGACATTCAGCGCGGCGAACTGCGCGCTGGTTTCGGCGCGCGTCTCGAAGCGACCGACCTTGAGCGCCTGCCCTGCGGGCGGTGCGATCACGACGCTCCAGTAGTCCTTCAGCACCGACGCTTCGTAATAGATCTGCGACGCATCGCCGGACAGCTTGAACATGCTGGTGTCGCCGTAGTTCGTCTGGCGCACCGTGCCCCAGGGGGAGTCGCTCGCGGCGCTCACGGCCAGCGACATCGGCGAGGCCTTGTAACGCAGCTGGCCGGTCCATGCCGGTGCGGTCGTTGAACCGACGCGCTGGCTGTAGGCGGCTTCGAGCTTGGAAACGTTGCCTGCCGCGTCGAATTCGATCTGACGGATCGAAATCCAGCCCCAGATCGTATCGGTCGCTTCGCACTTGGGCCGGTCGTAGGTGACCTGCAGGCCGGCGGCGCGCCCGAACGTGGTGACCGGGCAACCGACGTCGGGATACAGGCCGGGCTTGAGGCGTTCACCCGGCGGCGCGACCAGCGTGACGGACCACTGCGTGGAACCGAACGTCGGCTGGACACCTAGATCGG
>CADCUA010000225.1 GCA_902805755.1 uncultured Lysobacter sp. | reverse complement strand
TATGCCGGCCCGTTTTTCTTTACCCTTCGAGGACGGCGTATGCCATCGATATGCCGACACATGGGCTGAAACGAAAAGCCGGCTATGCGCCGGCTTTTCTTCATCCGCAGCGCGCGTACTGCCGCACCGCAATTACACAAGACAAAAAAAACGGGCCGGAAGACCGGCCCGTCAAAAAGCGCAGCTGATCAGGGATCAGCGCGCGAAACCGTTCCTCGAACCGCCACGGCCCTGTCCCGTACCGCGCGGTGCTTTCGCACCTGCATGTGCGTGACGCACCGGCGGCTTGCCATGCGGGCGATGCGCAGGCTTGCGACGCTGCTGCGAGGGGACGTCCGAGCTCGAACGCACCGAACGCTGCGGCACGAAGCCTTCGATCTCGATGAGTTCGACGTCCTTCTTCAGTACGTGCTGGATCTGCTTGAGCAGGCCGCCTTCATCCGGCGACACCAGCGAAAGCGCTTCGCCCGTCGCGCCGTTGCGACCGGTACGGCCGATGCGGTGGATGTAGTCCTCGGCCACCATCGGCAGGTCGAAGTTGATCACCAGCGGCAGGTCCGGAATATCGAGACCGCGCGCGGCAACGTCGGTCGCCACGAGCACGCGTGCCTTGCCGGCCTTGAACGCATTGAGCGCTTTCTGGCGCTGGGCCTGGCTCTTGTTGCCATGGATCGCCACCGCCGACAGGCCGGCTTCCTCGAGCTGCTCCGCAAGGCGGTTGCAGCCGTGCTTCGTGCGGCCGAACACCAGCACCTGTTCCGTGTGGCGCTGGCTGAGGATCTGCACCAGCAGGTCACGCTTGCGCGCGGTGTCCACCGGGTGCGCGCGGTGCGCGATCGTTTCGGCGATCGTGTTGTTCGCGGCAACCTGCACCTGGTACGGGTTGCGCATGAACTCCAGCGCGAGCTTCTTGATCTCGGTTTCGAACGTCGCCGAGAACAGCAGCGTCTGGCGCTCACGCGGCAGGCGTTGCAGCACGCGCTTGATCGCGGGCAGGAAGCCCATGTCGAGCATGCGGTCGGCTTCGTCGAGCACGAGGATTTCGACTTCGTCGAGCTTGGCAGTGCCGCGCTCGATGTGGTCGATCAGGCGGCCCGGGGTGGCCACGAGCACATCGACGCCGCGCCGGAACATGTCCGTCTGCGGGCCCATGCCGGCGCCACCGTAGATCGTGCCGATGCTCATGCGCAGGTAACGCGCATAACCGCGCAGGCTGTCACCGACCTGCACCGCAAGCTCGCGCGTCGGAACGAGGATCAGCGCACGCGGCTTGCGATAGCCGTTGACGGGCGTGACCTTGGACAGGCGGTTGAGCAGTGGCAGGCCGAACGCCGCCGTCTTGCCCGTGCCGGTCTGTGCGCCACCGAGCAGGTCGTTGCCGGCCAGCGCGAGCGGAATCGCTTCGGACTGGATCGGCGTCGGCGAGGTGTAGTTCTGTTCGGCGAGCGCGCGCAGCAGCGCGGGCCCGAGCCCGAGGGTTTCAAACGTCATTGGGTAAAGCTCCACAGGTTGGATCCGGGCCCTATAGGCCTCGGAGTCACTCGGAGCATTCCCTTGGAACCGCGCTGCGAGTATTCGATTTGACATGCCGGATTCTCCGGCATGTGTTGGCGCGACGATGACGTGCGGGGTGCAGGCGTACCCGGATCACCGCATGCCTCCTCGGAGGTCGGGTGTCTGGCCGATCGGGCCAGATGGATACGACAGGAAGTTCGGGAAACCGTGCTCCTTGCGGAGCGGCAGCCGTGCGCTGAACGAGGCGGATGGTACGGGAAAGCCCAAGCCACCGCCAGCGCGAGCGTAGATGCCGGTTCAGCGATCTCTGCCGAGACACCGTGAGTGTCATGGGTTCCGGTTGCCACGGGCCACGCACGATCACCGCCGCGATCCGCAGCCATGACCTTCGACACCCGCCCCGCCCTGCGTTAACCGCTAAGGTCGTGCTGGCATCGTGCACGCTTTCCGCCTGCACGATTGGCACGATCAATTCATCAAGCCCCCGGGCTGGAGCTACCAGTGACCCTGAACAAGCCTCTCCTGTTGTCCCTCGCGATTACCGGCGTGTTGGCCGGGTGCGCTGCAGACACGCGCTCGTCCGCCGACGCGGCTGCTGTTACGCCTGCGGCCCCGGCCGCTGCAGCCACCACCCTCAAACTCGACGAAAGCAAGCTGCCGGGCGTCAACCGGTTTACAGCGGCCGATCTCGACACCACGAAGAACGCGTGCACCGACTTCGGCGGCTTCGTCAACGGCAAGTGGCTGGCAGCGAACGAGATCCCCGGCGACCGCACCTCGTGGGGTGCGTTCGAAATGCTGGACGAGCGTTCCACCGCCGCGCAGCGCCAGCTTGCCGAACAGGCCGCCGCGAATACCAATGCCACGGGCATTGACAAGATCGTCGGCGACTTCTGGTCCGCCGGCATGGACGCGCAGAAGATCAACGCGCAGGGCATCAAGCCGATCCAGGGCCGCCTCGACGCGATCGCCGCGCTGGACAGCAAGGAAAAGATCGCCGAGTACATCCGTACCAGCGCCGCGCGCGGCGAGAACGTGCTGTTCTCGTTCGGCCCGGAAGCGGACTTCAAGAACTCGTCCATGAACATCGCCTACGCCGGCCAGGGCGGTCTTGGCCTGCCGGACAAGGGCTACTACTTCGACGCCGACAAGAAGGACAAGCTGGCGGCGTACCAGCAGCACGTGGCGAAGGTGCTCGAGCTCTCGGGCGTACCTGCCGCCGATGCGGCACAGCAGGCGAAGGACGTGATCACGTTCGAAAAGCGCCTGGCGAAGGTGTCCAAGTCGAGCGAGGAACTCTCGCGCGACGTGTCGCTGTACTACAACCCGGTCAGCCCCGCCGCGGCCGACAAGCTTGCGCCGAACTTCCCGTGGACGACCTTCTTCCAGTCGCAGGGTATCGCCGCGCCGCAGATGTTCTCGCTCGCGATTCCGGCGTTCCACGGTGAAGTGAGCAAGATGCTGGCCGACGTGCCGGCCGCGCAGTGGCAGAGCTACCTGCGCTTCCACATGGTCGACAAGGCTTCGCCGTACCTGTCCGATGCATTTGCCGAGCAGAACTTCAACTTCTACAACAAGTCGTTGCGCGGCCAGAAGCAGATGAAGGAGCGCGGCAAGCGCGTGCTCGACACCATCGAGAACAACGTCGGCGAAGCGCTGGGCCAGATGTACGTCAAGGTCGCGTTCCCGGCCGAGTCCAAGGCGCGCATGGAAGTGCTGGTCAAGAACCTTTCCGACGCGCTCAAGGTGCGCATCGAGAACCTGGACTGGATGAGCGCCGACACCAAGAAGAAGGCGATGGAAAAGTGGGCCAGCTTCACGCCGAAGGTCGGATACCCCGACAAGTGGCGTGAATGGAACGGCCTGGCGACCACGCGCGACAGCTACATCGAGAATGTCCTCGCAGCGACCGAGTACAACTACAAGTGGCAGCTGGGCAAGATCGGCAAGCCCGTCGACAAGACCGAATGGGGCATGAGCCCGCAGACGGTCAACGCGTACTACAACCCGCTGCAGAACGAGATCGTGTTCCCGGCCGCGATCCTGCAGCCGCCGTTCTTCGACCCGAATGCTCCGGATGAAATGAACTACGGCGGCATCGGCGCGGTGATCGGCCACGAGATGATCCACGGCTACGACGACCAGGGCAGCCGTTTCGGCGCAACCGGCAATTTCGAGAACTGGTGGTCGAAGGCGGACGCCACGGGCTTCAGCGGCCGCACCGACAAGCTCGTCAAGCAGTTCAACTCTTACGAAGCCGCGCCCGGCAAGAAGGTCAACGGCAAGCTGACGCTGGGCGAGAACATCGCCGACCTCGGCGGCCTGGCGGTTGCGTATGACGCGATGAAGACAGCCACGGAAGGCAAGCCCGATCCGAAGACCGACGGCCTGACGCGCGACCAGCGCTTCTTCATGAACTGGGCCACGGTGTGGCGTCGCAACTTCACCCCGGAAGAGCTCAACGTGCGCCTAACGACCGACTCGCATGCGCCCGCGAACTTCCGTGCGATCGGTGCGCCGTCGAACCTGCCGGCATTCGCGCAGGCGTTCGAATGCAAGCCGGGCCAGCCGATGGTGCGGCAGGGCGAGCAGCAGGTCGTGATCTGGTAAGCGCCAACTGATCGGCGGCAGGACGAAAGGCCCGGGCATGTCCCGGGCCTTTTCTTTGCCTGCATGGCGTGGCCCGACCTGCCGCGTGGGTCAATGTTCCTCCGACATGGCACGGGTGCAGACTCGACCATGAACCGGGTGGCGCCCGTTCACCGGTGCGGCTGCGGTGCTGGTTAAACTCCCGCGATGACCGCCAGGACCTTGAACATGACCCCACGCCCGCTCGTCTGTGCCCTCGCCCTGAGCCTTGTCGCCGCGCTCGCCGCACCTTCGGCGCAAGCGCAGAAGAAGAAGCGTGCGGCAAAGCCGAAGGCGGCAGCAGTCAGCGCGGTGTGCACGGACTTCTACTCCACCGCTAACGCCGACTGGCTCAAGGCGAACACGCTGACGCCCGGCCTCGGCTCGGTTTCGGCACTGGAACAGCTCAACGAGCGCGCGCGCCAGCAGCAGTTCGAACTGCTCAACAGCGCAATGGCAGCGCCGCAGGGGAACGTGCAGAAACTGCTGGGTGACTTCTGGGCCAGCGGTCTGGATGAAGCCGCGGTCGAGCGCGACGGCGCGAACCCGATCGCGCCGCTGCTCACGCGCATCAATGCAATCCGTCGCACGAAGGACGTCCCGGCCGCGATCGCGGCACTGCACCAGGTCGGTATCCCGGTCGCGTTCAACTTCAGCGCCGATGTGGATCTGCAGGATCTGGATCGACACGTCGGTTACTTCAGCCAGGGCGGCATGGGGCTGCCCGACCCGGCGTTCTACACGCGCATGGACGCCGATACGCGCGAGGTGCTCGGCTACTACAACAACTACGTGCAGAAGATCCTCGCGCTCACCGGCACGCCGCAGGCGGAACTCGCCGCGCAGGCGCAGCAGGTGATCGACCTGGAGACGCGTCTGGCCCGCGTGGCGCGCCCGCTCGCCGAGCTGCGCGACCCGCGCGCGAACTACGCGCTCGTCCCGGTTGCAGGGCTGGCGAAGCAGTATCGCGGCCTGCAGCTTGCGAACTTCCTCAAGGCGCAGGGCGTCACCGACGACAGCGTCTCGATCGCGAACACAGCGCTGTTCACCCAGCTCGACGCGATGGTCAGCGGCCTGAAGCCCGAGCAGTGGAAAACCTACCTGCGCTGGCGCGTCGGTGACGCGATGGCGCCGTATCTGTCACGCCCATGGCGCGAGGCGCATTACGATTTCCGCGGGCGTCGCCTTGCAGGACTCGACGTGCAGGCACCACGGCAGCAGCAGGTCCTGGATGCGATCAACCTCGCTGCGGGCCCGATGCTGGCACGTGAATATGTCGGTCGTTACCTGCCGCCGGCTACGCGCACGCGCGCTGAAGAAATCGCCACGCAGGTACGCGATGCGCTTGCGTCCTCGATCGAGCGCGACGCGCGGCTTGGACCGCAGGCGAAAGCCGAAGCACGCGCAAAGCTTGCTGGGTTGAAGGTGGAGATCGGTGCGCCGCGCCGCGACCTGGATTACACCGTGCAGCCGATGGGCCGCGGCAGCTTCGGCAGCAACATGCTGATCGCGTCCACCTGGCGCCACCGCGAGGAGATGCGCCGCATCGGTCGCGGCAACGCCGAACGGCGCTGGAACGTGTTGCCGCAGCAGCCCGCACTCGCCTACGACGTGCCGCACAACCGGCTCATCGTGACTGCCGCAATGCTGCAGCCGCCGGTACTGGACATGAGTCGCGAACCAGCGGCGCATTACGGCGCGTACGGTGCGATGGTCGGACACGAGCTCAGCCATTCGTTCGGGCCGCGTGGTCGCCTTGTCGATGCGAAGGGCGAGCTGCGCGACTGGTGGACGCCGGCGGAAGTCGCCGCATGGGATCAGCTATCGGCGCGCATTGCGGCCCAGTACGGCGCGCAGGCCTATCCCGAGCTCACCGGCATACAGCTCAACGGATCGATGGTGCGCGACGTCGGCACCGCCGACCTCAGCGGTCTCGAAGCTGCGTGGACGGCATTCCGCTCGGCGCAGCCCGATGCGGCGAAGGAACCCAAGCAGGCGTTCTTCCGCGCGTGGGCAGGCCTGTGGCCGCAGCAGTTGTCGGTCGATGCCGCCGCCCAGCGCGCCGCCGGTAGCGTGTATCCGCCAGGCAAGGCCCGCACCAATACGCCGCTCATGAACGTCGCCGGCTTCGGTGAGGCGTTCGACTGCAAGGCCGGCACGCCGATGCAGGCGAAGGTCGAGCAGCAGGTGGTGCTCTGGCGCTGAGTCAGCGCGTTGTGCACACGAAAACGGCGCGAATCACCGCGCCGTTTTCGTTTCCGCGGAAGGCGTGGTCGTTCGACCAGCGCTCCCGCGATGCCTGAAAGCTCAATGGACGCTGCGCATCCGCGGTGGGCCCTTGCGTCGACCACCGAACGGCGGCTGCCCCCGCCAGTAACGGATCAGCAACCAGCCAAACAGCATGCCGCCCAGGTGCGCGAAATGCGCGACGCCGGGCATCGTGCCGGTGATGCCCATCAGGAGCTCGACGGCACCATAGATTGTCACCAGCGTACGCGCCTTCATCGGGATCGGCGGGATCAGCAGCATGACGCGCTGGTGCGGGAACAGCATGCCGTACGCGAGCAGCAGGCCGAATACACCGCCGGATGCGCCCACGGTCGGATACGCCTCACCGCCCTGCGACATCGCCCACGCGCCAACGATCAACTGACAGACCGCCGCGCCGAGCACGCAGACGAGGTAATAGGTGATGAAACGCCGCTGGCCCCAGACATGTTCCAGCTGCGCACCGAACATCACGAGCGCCAGCATGTTGAACAGCAGATGCGGCACCCCGCCGTGCAGGAAGCCGTACGTCAGCAACTGCCACGGCATGAAGCTGCTGAGCGCATAAGCGTCGTCGCCGCTGCCTATCGGCCATAGCATGAACGGAGCGAGCAACTGCTCGCTTACCACCATCTGCAGCAGGAAAACCAGCGCATTGGCAACCAGCAACGCCCTCGTGCCGGGTGGCAGGTTAGAGAACATCATCGCTCCTCAGGCAATGGGCAATGGTAGCCCGGCGGTCGTGATCGCGCCGGTTCACAGCGAATGCGCAGCTGTGGGCGCTCGAGGAATACCTCCGCATGTTGTCAGTGCGTAAGCCGCGCATATACCAGGTTTACGCAACGCGATAAGCGTGCAAAGCCTGTTGATGTGCCGCATGGCGCGGCACCAAACACGCGCTTCCAGGCGCGTGTGCGCGATGCTGCGAGACGCCGGTCACGCGCCTGAGACCACGTGCGGCGCTTACGCGTCGTGCCGCGGCTCACCCCAGACCAGCTCATCCACCGACAGCGGGCGCCAGCTCCGCACGCGCCCACCTTCCACCATCACTCCCTCACCGCGCAGGCGCGCGCATTGCTCCGCGAACTGCGGCGCGCTTTGTTCGAAGGCAATGCGGCCGTCCGCTCGAACGACGCGGTGCCATGGCAGGTCGGGGTCATCGCACTGGCTGAGCACGCGTGCGACCAGCCTTGCGCGACGCGGCAGCCCGGCCCGCCGCGCGATCTCCCCGTAGGCCGCGACTTCGCCTCGCGGAATTGCGCGTACGGCCAGGAGAATGCGGTCGGTATGCACGGACATCGAGTTAGCATAGTGACCTGTCGTCGACTGGAGCAGCCCGTGCGCAATTTCGAATCCATCTGCAGCCACCTCCAGAGCGCCGGGTTCCGGACATCGCTGCGGGACGAGGACGTGGTGTGCATCGAGCTTTCGCTCGAGCAGGGCGCGCGCCACCAGTCGATCTTCCTGTCGGAGCTGGACGACGACGACGGCCGCCCCTACCTGCGCGTGAGCACGGCCGTGGCGCCGACCACCGGGCTGGATGCGCGCCGTGCGCTCGCATTCAACTGGCAGAGCCGCGTGGGTTATCTCGCGATTGGCGACCTGGATGGCGTGCCGCACCTGCAGCTGTGCGAGAACCGTCCGTACGACGGCCTGGACGAAGCCGAGATTGATCGGCTCGTGCTCGAGCTCGGCGGCCTGGGCGACCGCATGGAGCGCATGCTCTCCGGCGGCGGCGACCTGTTCTGACGCGGGTCCAATCGCAGCGTCGGTTGAACCCGCCCCATGAAAAAAGCCCGCTTTCGCGGGCTTTTTCATTCACCGGTGCTGATCAGGCCCAGCCCATCCTCACAAGAAGGCGGAACAGCAGGTAAGCAACGCCGCCTGCGGCCGGGATCGTGAGGATCCACGCCCAGAGCATGCGCTCCACCACGGTCCAGCGAATCGCATTGAGGCGCTTCGCGGTGCCCACGCCCATGATCGCGGCGGAGATGTTGTGCGTCGTCGACACGGGAATACCCAACGAAGATGCCGCCAGGATCACCGATGCCGCACTCGTTTCCGCCGCGAAACCGTGGATCGGATGCAGCTTGACGAGCTTGTGGCCCAGCGTCTTGATGATGCGCCAGCCACCGGCCGCGGTGCCGGCCGCCATCACCAGCGCGCAGGTGATCTTGATCCAGTTATCGATATCGCCCTCTTTGAGCGCCGCATCGGACGGGTGCAGGAATGCAAGCCACGGCGGCAGGTTGTCCAGCGTCCCTGTCGCCTGCGCGCTCACCAGCGCAAGCGCGATGATCCCCATCGTCTTCTGCGCGTCGTTCATGCCATGCGCGAAGCCCATGCCCGCCGCGCTCACGATCTGGAACTTGCCGAAGAAGCTGTTGACCCATCGCGGGCGCGCCGCGCGTGCCAGGGCCCCGCCGCTGCGCGCCATCATCGAGATGATGAAGAACATCAGGCCCATCACCAGGAAGCCGGCCATGAACCCCATCACCGGTGACGACACCATCGGCACGACCACCTTCCACAGCACGCCCGCGCTCTTGTACCAGGGCTCCTTGACCTCGGACCAGATGATCGCGTCGGTGTTGTTCGATGCCGCCGCCATCGCAGCGCCGAGCAGGCCGCCGATCAATGCGTGCGAGGAGGACGACGGCAGGCCCACCCACCAGGTGATCAGGTTCCACACGATGCCGCCCAGCAGCGCGCACAGGATCAGCTGCGAGCCGACTTCGACCACACCCGCATCGATCAGCCCCGATGCAATCGTTTTCGCTACGGCGGTACCGGCAAGCGCACCGATGAGATTGGTTGCCGCCGCAAGGCTGACCGCCTGCATCGGCGACAGCACCTTCGTCGCCACGACCGTCGCGATCGAGTTCGCGGTGTAGTGA
>CADCUA010000224.1 GCA_902805755.1 uncultured Lysobacter sp. | reverse complement strand
GTCAGCGAAGCGATCGCGCGCGTGTATTCCGAGCGCTTCGACCTCAGCGTCACCGAGTGGCGGGTGATGGCGGTGCTGGGCCGCTACCCGGAGCTGTCGGCCGGCGAAGTCGCGCAGCGCACGGCGATGGACAAAGTCGCGGTCAGCCGCGCGGTCGCGCGCCTGCTCGAATCGGGGCGTCTTGCGCGTGAAACCAGCGATGCCGATCGACGCCGCTCGGTGCTGCGCCTGTCGACGCAAGGCCATGCGATCTACGACGAGGTTGCGCCGCTGGCGCTCGCATTCCAGGACCGCCTGCTGGGCGGGATGGACGATGACGAGCGCGCGCTGCTGTTCCGGTTGCTGGACCGGCTGGACGAACTGGAACTGCAGGCCGAGGCCGAGCCGCCGGGCTGATTGCCGGTCGGCGCTTGCGCTACTCCCGAATCGCACTCGAAGACCGCCTGCGCCCGTCCCGATGCCTACCCACATCGTGGTGCAGTCAGTCCGATACCGCGCTACTGCGGTCACGCTTCCACAGCGTTTTGCGCAACCGCACAAACGACAACGGCGACCCGAAGGCCGCCGTTGTCGAAGCACATACCGACTGTGCCGGCGAAGCGCTTACTTCACGCCGTGCATCAGCCGCTGGATCAGCGGTGCGATCAGGAACAGCAGCGCGCCCGGAATCACCAGCGCCCAGAAGCCGAACGTGTAACCCGACAGCGCCGATTGCACGTTCATGCCGCCTTCGCCGCTCACGTGGCCAGCGAAGATGCCCGACAGGTTGTTGCCGATCGCGGTCGACAGGAACCAGCCGCCCATGCCGAGGCCGACCAGGCGGATCGGCGCGAGCTTGGTGACCATGGACAAGCCGATCGGCGACAGGCACAGCTCGCCCACCGACTGGATCACGTAGACCATGAACAGGGTCCAGAACGGGATCATGCCGGCGTCGTCAACCAGGCTGCCGAGCGCGAACATCAGCAGCAGGAACGCGAGGCCATTGAAGATCAGGCCCAGGCCGAACTTGCGCGGGATCGACGGGTTCGCGCGGCCCAGGCGCACCCACAACCACGCCATGACCGGCGCGAACGCGATGATCGCGATCGAGTTGACGCTCTGGAACCACGCCACCGGCCAGGTCCAGCCGCCGAAGTCGCGGTTGACGATTTTCTCGGCGAGGAAGGTAAAGGAGCTGCCGGCCTGCTCGAAGAACATCCAGAACAGGATGTTGAACGCGAAGATGATGAACATCGCGATCACCTTGTCGCGAGCCACGGCCCCGTTGCGTACGCCTTCCGAAATCAACATGAAGGCCAGGCCCGCGAACAACGCCATCAGGATCCACTGCAACTTCTCGGCGCCGAGGGTGAGCAGGAAGTAGATCAGCGGGATCGTCAGCACGCCGCCCGCGGCGGTCATCCAGGTGCGGCTCATGCTTTCAGCACCCGCCGGTGGCAGTCCGATGCCCTTGAGCTGGCTGCGGCCCATGTAGAACCAGACCAGGCTGATCAGCATGCCGATGCCGGCCGCGATGAACACGACCTTGTAGGCCGGGGCGCCATCGCTGCCGAACACCTGCTCAGCGAGCCAGCCCGTCAGCACCGGGGCGATCAGCGCGCCGGCATTGATGCCCATGTAGAAGATCGTGAAGCCCGAGTCGCGCCGGTTGTCGGTCGCGCTGTAGAGCTTGCCGACCATCGTCGAGATATTCGGCTTGAACAGGCCGTTACCCACCACGATCGTGGCCAGGCCGAACTTGAAGATGTTCTCGTCCGGCAAGGAAATCATGAACAGGCCCGCGGCCATGAATATCGCGCCCAGCAGGATGGATCGCTGGTAGCCGATCACCTTGTCGGCGATGTAGCCGCCGAAGATCGCCGTCGCGTACACCAGCGCGAGGTACGCGCCGTAGATGAAACCGGCCGGCTGTTCGCCCGACGGGTCACCGCCGTGGAACTGGGCAACGATGTACAGCACTAGCGCCCAGCGGATGCCATAGAACGCGAAGCGCTCCCAGAACTCGGACATGAACAGCATCCACAGCGGACGCGGATGGCCCATGACCTGTGGAAAGTCAGGCGGATTCGGCGGCGAGCCGGACGGCGCGTGCAGCGGTGGGCCGGCCGGTTCGGCGGCGTTGGGAACTTGTGCGCTCATGCGGGATTCCTGAAGGCGATGGTCTAGCGAACGTCGGCACGCGCGTAACACGCACGCAACGACCGGAGAATGTCCGAAGCACAAGCATCGCGTCAAACGGTTGCGGCGTTGCGCAGTGCACCAATACGCGCAGGTATGGCCGCCATAGCAGCCTGTGCCTGATCAGGGGTGGCGATCCGGGCCGCCTACGCGGCGCCTGCGATGAAGGATCAGCCGGCCGGGCAGACCCCTTCGACCGGCAGCCCGTACGCCCCGCCCGCCCCCACGCGCGTGCGCACCTCGAACAGCTCCGGGAAGAACGTGAGCTCGAGCGCCTGCTTCAGAAAACCCACGCCGGTGGAGCCGCCGGTGCCGCGCTTGAAGCCGATGATGCGCATCACCGTGCGCATGTGGCGGAAGCGCCACAGCTGGAACTGGGTTTCCAGATCGACCAGGTCCTCGCACAGGTGGTACGCGGCCCAGTGCGCCTGCGTGTCCTCGTAGATGCGTTCGAACACCGGCAGCAGCGCGGAATCGGACACGTGCGGCTGCGACCAGTCGCGCTCGACATGCGCGTCCGGCACCGTATGGCCCTGACGCGCGAGCCAGCGCAGTGCCTCGTCGTACAGGCCTGGCGCTTCCAGCACTTCGCGCAGGCCCGCATGTGCGGCCTCGTCATGCGCGAACACCTTCAGCATCGCCGCGTTCTTGTTGCCCAGCAGGAATTCGATCGTGCGGTACTGCAGCGACTGGAAGCCCGAGGACGGCCCGAGAATGTGGCGGAACTCCATGTATTCCGACGGCGTCAGCGTTTCCAGCACCGACCACTGCTCGGTCATCTGGCGCAGCACCACCTTGCAGCGCGCAAGCGCCTTCTGCGTCGCGCCGGGCTGGTCCTCGCGCAGGAATGCGATCGCCGCCTTGAGCTCGTGGATCATCAGCTTCATCCACAGCTCCGCAACCTGGTGCTGGATGATGAACAGCAACTCGTCGTGCTGCGCCGGATCGGTCAGGCGACGCTGCGACGACAGCAGGCGGTCCAGCTGCAGGTAGCCCGCATAGCTCAGTTGCTCGGAAAAATCGGTGTGGATGCCGCTTTCCAGATCGCGCTGGTTGTCCTTGACGCTCATCGGCCGCTTCCCCTGACAGGGCGGCAAGCGTAGCGCATCAAGCTGAACGGACTCGCGTCACACCCTTGACATGTCGCCGGTCAAGGATTGCGGCACAATTTGCCGGACCGGGCTCATCCGCGCCGGCGCCTTCAGGGGAAAGACATGCACAAGTTCTCGGGCCGCGCCTCGGCTCTTTCCATGGCCGTGGGTTTCGCGCTGGCCGGCACCGCACATGCGGACGTGGTGATCAGCCAGGTGTACGGCGGCGGTGGCAATACCAATGCACCGTACAGAAGCGACTTCATCGAGCTGCACAATAACGGCAGTCTTCCGGTGGTACTGGATGGGTGGTCAGTGCAGTACGCCGGTGCAACGGGCACCAGCTGGCAACGCACGAACCTGACCGGCACGATCGAGCCGGGGGCTTACTTCCTGATCAAGCAGGCCGATGGCGCGAACGCGAACGCTGCCCCGCTGCCTCCGGCCGATGTCGTTGGCAGCATTTCGATGTCGGGCACCGCGGGCA
>CADCUA010000223.1 GCA_902805755.1 uncultured Lysobacter sp. | reverse complement strand
GTGTCGGCCGAATCAGGCACATCATCGGCGAACTCGATCGGCGCGGTGCGCATGCTGGCAGGCGACGCACGCAGCCGGTCGATCGATTTGTTGCGGGCGATCATCGCCAGCCACGTGATCGCGCTCGCGCGGCTGGCATCGAACTGCGCCGCCTTGCGCCAGATGGTCGTATAGACCTCCTGCAGCACGTCCTCCGCATCTCCGCGGTCGGACAGCACGCGCAGGCACACGCCGAACAGCTTCGCGGATGTCGCGCGATAGACCTGCTCGAACGCGGCCCGGTCTCCCTGCGCCACAGCCTCGAGCGAGCGCGCGAGCGCTTCCGGCGAACCCTGTGACTCGGTGTAATCGGTCATGCCCGCCCCGTCAGCTTTCCAGTGCAGACCCGATTCTAAACAGAAGAGCTTGCGGGCGTTTGCATCGAAGGCCCGGGGCCGCAAGCACCGAACGCCTGCTCGCGTTCTTTGCGGGGTGGAAACCTCCGTGACCGATGCAAAGCCGCGTCCAACCACCGAACCTCCAGACCCGGACGAGGCACGACGCTGCAGCAGCAGCAAGCCAGGCGAGGCGGCGCATCCGCCGGGGCCCGGTGGCACGTAGCGGCTCATACGCGCCTGTGCGGAATCAGACCGCGATGCGTGCAGACGGTCTGACCGCGGACGTCGTGAACGAATGGGCGGTGGCGACGGGTGCACGGTGGGTGATCCGAGATACGCGTTCATCATTCCGTTCCGCCACGCCTTGATGACATAGCTACGCGCCGGTCCCGCCTGCGGATGCGTGATGCGGGTCGCATGTACAGGTTTCGTCCAGAGAGCGCCCGAGTTTTCGGAGTGCCGGGACAGCGCAGTCTCAGGTCCCCGGACGCACGGCCGGTAGAATCACGACCGGATTTTCCCGGCGAGCCCGCTTTTCATGACCGACCCCGTCCGCACCCCATTCCACGGTTTCGAACAGATTCCCCTGCGCGAATACGCCGAGCGCGCCTATCTCGATTACTCGATGTACGTCGTGCTCGACCGCGCGCTGCCATTCCTTGGCGACGGGCTCAAGCCGGTGCAGCGCCGCATCATCTATGCGATGAGCGAGCTCGGGCTCAACGCGGGGGCGAAGCCGAAGAAGTCGGCACGCACCGTCGGCGACGTGATCGGCAAGTTCCATCCGCATGGCGACAGCGCGTGTTACGAAGCGATGGTGCTCATGGCGCAGCCATTCTCGTACCGCTATCCGCTGATCGAAGGCCAGGGCAACTTCGGTTCAAGCGACGATCCGAAGTCGTTCGCGGCAATGCGCTACACCGAATCCAAGCTCACGCCGATCGCCGACGTGCTGCTGGGCGAGCTTGCCCACGGCACGGTGGACTGGGACCCGAACTTCGATGGCACGCTGGAGGAGCCGACCTGGCTGCCGGCGCGCCTGCCACACCTGTTGCTCAACGGCACAACGGGCATCGCGGTTGGCATGGCCACCGACGTGCCGCCGCACAACCTGCGGGAAGTGGTGAGCGCGTGCGTGCGCCTGCTGGATGACCCGGACGCGACGATCCGCGATCTGTGCGAGCACGTGCGCGGGCCGGACTACCCGACCAGCGCCGAGATCATCACCCCGGCCGCCGACATCGCGAACATCTATGAAACCGGCTGCGGCAGCGTGCGGGCACGCGCGGTGTACGAGAAGGACGGCGCGAACATCGTGGTCACCGCCCTGCCCCACCAGGCGTCGCCCGGCAAGGTAATCGAGCAGATCGCCGCGCAGATGCGTGCAAAGAAGCTGCCTTGGCTGGAAGACCTGCGCGACGAGTCGGACCATATGAATCCGACGCGCATCGTGCTGGTGCTGCGAAGCAACCGCGTCGATGTCGCGCCGCTGATGGGCCACCTGTTCGCGACGACGGACCTCGAGAAGAGCTACCGGGTCAACTTCAACGTGATCGGCCTGGACGGCCGCCCGCAGGTCAAGAACCTCAAGATGTTCCTGGCCGAATGGTTGCAGTTCCGTACCGACACGGTCATCCGCCGCCTGAATCACCGCCTGGAAAAGGTCGAGCGCAGGCTGCACCTGCTCGAAGGCCTGCTGGTCGCGTATCTCAACCTCGACGAGGTGATCCGAATCATCCGCACCGAGGACGAGCCGCGGCCCGTACTGATGGCGCGCTTCGGCCTGACGGTCGAGCAGACCGATTACATCCTGGAAACGCGTCTGCGCCAGCTTGCGCGGCTGGAGGAAGTGAAGATCCGCACCGAGCAGGCCGAACTCGACGACGAGCGCACGCGCCTGATGGCGACGCTGGGCAGCAAGGCCAAGCTCAGGAAGCTGATCAAGGACGAGCTGCTGGCCGATGCTAAGAAGTTCGGCGACGCGCGTCGCTCGCCGCTGGTCGAACGCGGCGCGGCGCAGGCGATGTCGGAAAGCGAACTGGTGCCTAGCGAGCCGATGACGGTCGTCGTCAGCGAAAAGGGCTGGGTGCGCGCGGCGAAGGGCCACGATATCGAGCCGTCGACGCTCAACTATCGCGAGGGTGATTCACTACTCGCTGCAGCGCGCAGCCGCAGTAACCAGCAGGTGGCGTTCTTCGATTCGACCGGACGCGCGTATTCGACCGTCGTGCACGGCCTGCCGTCGGCGCGCGGCAACGGCGAGCCACTCACCGGACGTTTTTCGCCGGCACCCGGCGCATCGTTCCAGGCGGTTGTCAGCGGCGACAACGACACGCGCTTCGTCCTGGCGACGAGCCAGGGCTATGGCTTCGTCACGCGATTCGAGAATCTCGTCAGCCGCAACAAGGCCGGCAAGGCGATGCTCGCCCTTACGCCGAACGCGAAGGTGCTGCAGCCGTTCGTTATCAATGACGCGAAGAAAGACCGCGTGGTTGCGGTGACGAGCGCCGGGCACCTGCTCGCGTTCCCGGTCGGGAACCTGCCTGAGCTCGACAAGGGCAAAGGCAACAAGATCATCGAGATCCCGAAGGCGAAGCTCGGAACCGAGCGCGTGGTCGCGGTCGCCGTGGTGCCGGTGGACGGCTCGCTGAGCGTACGCTCCGGCGCGCGAACGATGACGCTGGCGTGGAAGGACCTCGATGCCTACATCGGCGCCCGCGGCAGCCGGGGCGGGCTGTTGCCGCGTGGTTGGCAGAAGGTCGAAGGGCTGTCGGTCGAGTGACGGACGGTCGATGCCGGCCTGTGTGGATTGCAGGTCGGCGCATTACGCCGCGCGGAGCTTCGTGTCGGTGTGCATGGATGCATGATCGCAGCGGTGTCACCGCTTATTGCCTCGAAGGTTGATCCGAGACAACGCCCTGCAGCGCTCCGCTGCGTGTTTATCGCAAAAAAAAACGGTTCCAGGTGGATGCCTGGAACCGTGTGGAAATGCCTCGATGCGGGCAACCGCAAGGCCGCAGAGCGGCAAGCAAACCGGTGTTTCTATGTCTGGTGAATCCGCGGAAGCAAAGGTGATCGCCAGCCGCATGTAAATCGGTGAACCGACCCGGGCACCCTGGGGCGCCCGGGCCTTGTGTATTACTGCTTCTCGTACGCGCCGATATCGCTGCGGCTGCCGGACGGTCGACGCTGCAGCAGGAAGTCGGATGGCACTGCAGACTGCACCGCCACCTTGTCGATGACCGGGCTGTCGGACAGCGGACGCGCATCGAAGGTCGACAGCGTCATGTTCGCAAGCTTCGGGTTGACGCCGCAGATGCTGCCGCTCGGGCAGGTGTTGCTCTTGACGCGGTAGACCAGGTTGCCGGCCCAGCTCCGCTGCAC
>CADCUA010000222.1 GCA_902805755.1 uncultured Lysobacter sp. | reverse complement strand
CGAAACGCGCAGGTGAGTTCTCGATGCTGATGGACGTCGGGCACGGCGCCCGGCGCCCGTCTTCCCGCACTAGCGCAACAGCAGCACCGGAACCTGGCACTGCCGCAGCAACTGCGTCGTGGTGCTGCCGAGGATCATGCTGCGGATGCGCGAATGACCATAGGCGCCGGCCACGAGCAGATCCGCATGGAGCGACTCGACGCGGCGCGCGATGACCGTTTCGGCATCGCCTTGTTCGACGTGGATGTCGGCGGCAAAGCCGGCCACCCGCAGCCGGTCACGCGCCCAGTCGAGGTGGCCTTGGAGCGCGGGCGTTGGATCACCGGCGGTAACGACATGGCACGCGAGGCCTGCAAGCAATGGGCTGGCGCAGACCATCTCGACACACCGGCGGGTCGTCGCGCTGCCATCGAATGCGATCACGAAACGTGTTGGCACACTGAACTCGCGCGCCGCGACCAGCACCGGCCGGTGCACGGCCCGCAGCACTCGCTCCAGGTTGCTGCCCAGGTGCCCGCGCGCGAAGTCCGCGTGCTCGCCACGCTTGCCGATCACGAACAGGCGCACACCGGGCTCCAGGTCCAGCAGCGCTTCGACCGGCCCACCGTGACGCTGGCGCACTTCCGCGCTGACGCCCTGCTCTTCGGCCAGGCGGCGACGCAGACCGTCGAGCAGCGCGCGCCCCTGCTCCTGTGCAAGCGTCATGCGTCGCGCGTCCAGCTCCGCCAGTTCGGCAAGCAAGGCTTCCTGCGTGCCCAACGCAATGTTGCCGCTCAGGTCGACGACCGGCGCAGACACGCCTTTTTCCAGCGTGCGCAACAGCTCCAGCGGCGCGGACAGACGCGCAGCGGCCCAACCGGCGTAATCGGCCACGCTCGTTGCATAGGCGGACGCATCGACCGCGGCCAGCACGCAGCCGTCGGCATGGATCAGCGCGGACTCGTTCATGACGATCTCCTCAGTGGCCGCCCATCAGGCGTTCGGCGTCGGGTTTGTCGTACACGCCGAGGCGATCGACAATCGTCGCGCTCGCCTCGTTGAGGCCGATGATGTCGACCTGCGCGCCTTCGCGCCGGAACTTCAACACTACCTTGTCGAGCGCGCCGACCGCGCTCAGGTCCCAGAAATGCGCGCCGCTTACATCGATGGTGACGCGCTCGAGCACTTCCCTGAAGTCGAACGCGGCTACGAATGTGTCGGCCGAAGCGAAGAACACCTGGCCCGTGACGGTGTAGGTGCGTTCGCGCCCGTCGGCCGCGATTGTCGACCCCACATGCAATACGCGTCCGACCTTGCGCGCGAAAAACAGCGCCGACAGCAGCACGCCGGTGAGCACGCCCTTGGCGAGGTCATGCGTCGCGAGCGTGACGGCCACGGTGCCAATCATCACGATGCCCGAGCTGCGCGGATACGTGCGCAGGTTCCTGATCGAGCTCCAGCTGAAGGTGCCGATCGAGACCATGATCATCACCGCGACCAGCGCCGCCATCGGAATCTGCCTGACCCAGGGGCCGGCGAAGACGACGAGCAGCAGGAGCACGACGCCCGCGACCAGCGTCGACAGGCGCCCGCGGCCGCCGGACTTCACGTTGATTACCGACTGGCCGATCATCGCGCAGCCGGCCATGCCGCCGATGAAACCGGTGGCGATGTTTGCAACGCCCTGCCCCATCGACTCGCGGTTCTTGTCGCTGGGAGTATCGGTGAGGTCGTCAACGATCTGCGCCGTCAGCAGCGACTCGATCAACCCGACGACGGCGAGCGTGAGCGACACCGGCAGGATGATGCGCAGCGTCTCGAGATTCAGCGGCACGTCCGGCAGCAGGAACACGGGCAGGCTGTCGGGCAGCTCGCCCATGTCGCCGACCGTGCGGATGTCGAGGCCGAACATGATCGCAACCACCGTCAGCACCACGATCGCCACCAGCGGAGAGGGAATCGCACGCGTGACATACGGAAACAGATAGATGATTCCGAGCCCGGCCGCGGTCATCGCGTAGACCACCCATGACACGCCCGTCAGCTCCGGCAGCTGCGCCATGAAGATCAGGATCGCGAGCGCATTGACGAAGCCGGTAATCACCGAGCGCGAAACGAAGCGCATCAGGCTGCCGAGCTTCAGCACACCTGCGAGGATCTGCAACATGCCGGTCAGCACCGTGGCGGCGAGAAGGTACTGCAGGCCATGCTCTTTCACCAGCGTGACCATGACGAGAGCCATGGCGCCGGTTGCCGCTGAGATCATGCCGGGCCGTCCGCCCGCGAAAGCGATCACCGTGGCGATGGAGAACGAAGCGTAGAGGCCGACCTTCGGGTCGACGCCCGCGATGATCGAGAACGCGATCGCCTCGGGAATGAGCGCGAGCGCGACGACGAGCCCGGACAGCAGGTCGCCGCGGACGTTGCCGAACCATTCCTGGCCCGGACGGGATGCGATGTTCAATGCAATACCTCGGCCGGCGATGCGCCGGCGCACGTGATCTGGAGAAAGAAGCCACCTGCCGGATGGGTCATCCGGTTCAACGGAGCGTTTGGCGCTACGGTGGCGTCATCACGGGAGGCAGGTCTCGATGGCCGCCCGGGCGGCGGCGCAGTGTAGTCGACCACTTGGCCGCGTCGCTGCCTGCCGACCGGTTGCGGGACCCGTCGTTTCCCGCGAATGCCTATACACGCCGCCCGATCCGCGAACGCTCCAGCCACCACAGACCGCCACTCGCGAGCAGCCATGCGAGCCACCACGGCCAGCGAGGCCCCGGGTGCCGCATCGGCTGCGTTCCCTGGCGCGGGTCGAACCCGGCAACCGGTTGCGTGGCGAGGCGCAGCGTTGCCTGCTGGACTGCGTTCGCGTGCAGACCGGGCGCGGCGTCCGGAGCGCGCACATGGAACAGCTGCGTCTGCTTGCCGGAATGGATCCGATGCCAACCCGCATCGCGCGGAAAAAATGCGGCGCAGCGCCTGGCAGCGGTTGCCGGGTCGATGCGCAGGCTGGTTGACGTCCCGTCAGGCGCAACGACGCGTGCGTCCTTCGCAACGCCACACAGTGCGATGCGTTCACCCGGCCGCCGCTCGCCTTCGATATCCAGCGGTCGAACGGCCTGCGCACGCGCCAGCGTCGCCAGCGCCTGTCCCCACAGCTGCGCGTGCAGGTCATCGCGTCCGGCGAGCACGAGGCGATACGTGTCCGTGAGATTCCAGATGCCGACGCGCCCCCGACCTTCCGCGCGCCAGACACCCAGGGATGCACCGGACGCGTCGCGCATCAACGGCAACGCATCGCTGGCGGCAATCTGCAATGTTCGCCGCGTCAACAGCGGAGCCAAGGGGACGGGTTCGTCGCGCCTGCGTGGCGCATCGCGGGTGCCCGGGCCGAGGCGCGCACGCAAAGCGTCAACATCGCGAGACGCGTCGGCCAGCCTCACCGTTGCCGAATCGCCACCGCCACGAGCCGCGAATCCGAGCCAGCGCAGGCGTTGCCGTTCAGGCTCACCCAGCGCTGCATTCACGCGCAGGAGCATTCCGAGGCCGCGCCTCACGGCGCCCTGCAAGGCCGCGCGCTGACCTTCGCCCAGCGCCGACCACGACCTCTCGTCCAGCACGACGATGTCGAACCGGTCCAGGCTCGCCGCGGTCAATGCAACCGGTGCGTCGGCCAGCTGCACGCCACCGCCGGCATCAATGACGGTATGCAGCGACACGCCGGCATCGCGCGCCCAGCGACGCAGGTACTTCACCTCGGGGCCGGCCGCGCCTGCGAGCAACAACAG
>CADCUA010000221.1 GCA_902805755.1 uncultured Lysobacter sp. | reverse complement strand
AGTTCATTGCGCGCGCCGCTGCGCCCGGTCTCGAACAGCTGGTCGGCGCGTAACGGTCCTTCCAGGCCAACACGCCATCGCAGTGCACCGCCACATCAAGGAGAGTTCGAAAATGGAAACGACCGTGGTTCAGGCCCAGTCCGATATGCGCCGTGGCTATTACAGCGGCGCGGCCGGCGTGCTGGCGTCCGCGCTTGCGTGGTCGGCGGCCGCCGGCACCGCGGCACTCGTGTCGCCGGAGAGGGCGGTGTGGGTGCTGCTCATAGGCGGTGCGCTCATCCATCCGGTGGGCCTGCTGATCGGCCGCCTGCTTGGAGCGCCCGGCGCGCACGCCAAGGGCAATCCGCTGGGGACACTGGCGGCAGCAAGCACGTTCTGGCTCATCTTCAGCCTGCCGCTCGCCTACGGTCTTGGCCTGCAGAAGCCGGGCTGGTTCTTCGCCGGCATGCTGCTGATCATCGGCGGACGCTTTCTGGTGTTTGCCACGGTCTATGGCATGCGGCTGTACTGGGTGCTCGGCCTTGTCCTGGCCGCCGCGGGTTTCGTAGCGGGATGGCTCGATCTGGCTCCGGCGGCTGTCGCGCTCCTCGGGGCGATCGTCGAGATGACGTTCGCGATGATCGGCATGCGCGAACACCGCCGCTGGCTGCGCACTGACAATCTGTCCAGGCCGACGCCACTTCCCGGCGTCGCTTGATCCGGGTCCGAGGGGTTCCAAACGATGCTCTATCTGGCTGCCTTCCTGGTCGCGACACTTGGCCTTGCGCATTCCTACCTCGGTGAGGTCCACCTGCTGACCCGGCTCTTCCGTCGTGGCGGGCTGCCGCCGCTGTGGGGCGACACCGCGCTCACCATCGGAACGTTGCGCTTTGCGTGGCACCTGACCACGGTGCTCGCACTGGTCGTGGCGGTGCTGCTGGTGCAACTCGCGGGGCCGGCACCGACCGATCAGCTGGTTCGCACGATCGGCTGGGGCTTGATCATCTCGGGGGTGCTGCCCCTGGTTTTCACCCTGGGCCGCCACCTGTCCTGGCTGGTGCTGTTCGTCGCAGGCGGGCTGTGCCTGTTTGCAGGCAGCGCCTGACGATGCATCCACGCTGCAGCTGCTTCGCGGCTTGACCCTGTTTCCAGACCGGACCGCCCCATGACCGCCATCCAGACACCCGCCCTGTTGCTTGCAGGTGCGTTCTCCTTCGTCGCAGCAGCGGCGCACCTTGCGTGCATTGCCGGCGGCGCCAGCTGGTACCGCGCGATGGGCGCAGGCGAGCGCATGGCGCGGGCCGCGGAGCAGGGCCAGTGGCAGCCCGCGCTTGTCACGTTCGCCATCGCTGCGATGCTCGGTGTGTGGGGGCTGTACGCGTGGTCGGGCGCCGGCGTGATCCGGCCGCTGCCGCTGCTGCGCTGGGCGCTCGCAGCGATCACAGCGATCTATCTCGCGCGCGGACTGTTCTTCTTCGCGCTGCAGGGGCATTTCCCGGGCAACACCGCCGCGTTCTGGTACTGGAGTTCCGGCATCTGCGCGGTGATCGGGCTTATGCACCTGATTGGTCTGTGGCAGGCCTGGCCACGCCTCGCCGCGGCCTGAGCATGCGTCCGGGCCGGCGCGCATTCGCGACCCGCTTGAACCCGAATGCGAGGCCGCACCGGTAGCCACATGCACACTCGACCGGTAGGCGTTGTTTTGGTGCTTTGGCTGGGGCTTGTCGCGCTTTCGACATTGCATCGGACGTCCGTGATCCGCGTGCGGCCCGAAGTCATGGGCTGCGAATCGGGCTGCCGAGTCGTCGCCCGCGGTTGGCCGGCTGCATTCGTCGTCGACGGTGCGGCGAGCTCGCCCGTGAATTCGGCGGATCTCGTGGGCGTCGCGATCGGCGTGGACGATCTGGACGTCCGCGGCCTCGCAAAAACAGCGGTGTTCTGGCTGGTGTTCAGCGTGCTGCTGGTTGTGCTCATCCGCTGGAAAGCGCGGGGGCGCGCAGCTTGATCCCTGCGCCAGACGGCTCGCGCTTCACCGGAGGCATGCGCACCTGCAGCGCGTAAACCAAATCGCGTAAGGTCATCCGCATGTCATTCACACCGCCCGCATCCCTGGACGACGTGCAGGCCAGGTATCAGGAACTGCTCCGCCAGCTGCTGCCGCGCAAGCCGCGCGACATGTTCCTCCATGCGCTCCAGACGCGGCCCACGCATGCGGGCTGGGCGCACGTGGAGATCGTGGACGGCTCGTACGATTACGTCGTCACCGAGCGCGGCAAGGAGTTGCATCGCAGGACCGCACGCGACGCCGACGAGCTGCTGTACTGGCTGATGTGCGATGTCACGGCAGGCATTGCGCAGGATCGCAAATGGTCCGGTCGTGGATTCGGACAGGATTCGCGTCGCAGCTGGATGGCGTTCCAGCTCGGTCTGTTGCACACGCTTGATCCTGGATGGTCCGGGCGCAAGCGTGCCGAATTCGCGGAACTGCTGCAGAAGTACCCGTTCCAGGACAACGGGCCGGCCGGGATCGAGCCGGGGCGTTCTGTCATCGGCACCTTCTTCGTCACGCTTGTTACGACCGTCGGGTATCTGTTATGCGTGCCGCTTACCCTGGGTGGCTTCGCCGCCCTGCTGGACGATGAGGCAGGCAGCCCGACCAGCACGGGCCAGGATCTGGTCATCGCGATCGGTGGGCTGGTCGTGCTCGTGGCCGTGCCGCTGCGTTGGATCAGGCGCGCGCGGTCGTCGCGGAAGGCCCGCTGACGGTCGGACGATATGAGCGGCGCACGAACGCATGCTGACGCATGGATTGTTGCGCGGGATTGGCCGGGCGGGGTCGCGAGCCGCGCAGCGTTCGAAGCATGCCGCGCTCGTAGACAGTGCAATCGGTTTCGGCATGGCGCCGGCCATCGAACGGATCGGTCGGCTGCTAGGCTCTGCAGCAATCACAGGGGAGAACGGTCATGTCCAATCCGGTTGGTTGGTTCGAGATCTACGTGCAGGACATGGCCAGAGCGCGCGCGTTCTATGAGGCGGTATTCCAGCGCCAGCTCGATCGCCTGGACAGCCCCGGCATCGAGATGTGGGCATTCACCGGCGACATGACCGCGACCGGGACCAGCGGCTCGCTGGTGCACGCGCCGGGCATGCCGTCCGGGGGCAACAGTACGGTGGTCTACTTCAGCTGCGCGGACTGTGCGGACGAAGCCGCGCGGGTTGCGCAAGCGGGAGGATCGCTCGTGCGGGAGAAGTTCTCGATCGGTCAGTATGGTTTCGTCGCGCTTGCGAACGACCCGGATGGCAACATGATCGGGTTGCACTCGCTCAGGTAGGGTGTGGCGTTGTAGTTCATCCCGCGCGGCTCTGCACCGCGGTGGGCACGGGTAGCACGCGGTAACAGGAACCTCGATATGACCGGTCCATTCTCCGGCGGGTGCGCATGCGGTTCGATCCGCTATGTGTGCTCACGCGCGCCGATCGCGATGCTCAATTGCCACTGCCTGGATTGCCAGCGCTCCAGCGGCGCGCCGTTCGCCTCGGGCGTGGTGGTTGCGGACCCGGACATGGAAGTCACCGGGACGCCTGCGACCTACGCGGTTCGTACCACCAGCGGCGGCCTGGCAACCCGCAGCTTCTGCGCGCACTGCGGCTCGCCGATGTTCACGCGCGGCGATGCGAATCCTGGATTCGTCTCGGTGCGGTTTACTACGCTCGACAACACCGCGCACTTCCAGCCTATGCTCGAAATCTGGACCGCCAGCGCGCAACCGTGGGTGTGTTTCAGCGAGGCGATTCCCCG
>CADCUA010000220.1 GCA_902805755.1 uncultured Lysobacter sp. | reverse complement strand
TCGATCCCCTGGACTTGTGCGGGCGCGCCGCCTGGAGCCATGTTGATGCTGCGTGGGCCGGTCCTCTAAGACTGTCCGGACAGCATGCAGGCTTGCTGGCAGGCATCGAACTCGCCGACTCCGTGTCGGTGTCCGCGCACAAGTGGCTGTTCCAGCCGAAGGAATCGGCGCTCGTACTGTTCCGCGAGACCGAACGGGCCAATCGGGCCCTGAGCTTCGGCGGCGCCTATCTTGCGGCACCGAACGTTGGCCTGCTCGGCTCGCACGGCGCGATCGCCCTTCCACTCCTGGGTACCTTGCTCGCGTGGGGGCAGGAAGGAATTGCCGAACGCCTCGATCGATGCATGGCCTTTGCCATCCGCCTCGCGGACTGGGTCGGGCGATCTTCGTCGTATGAGTTGTTCGCAACTCCGCAGGCCGGCGTGGTGCTCTTCCGACCGGCCCACGGCGACGTGGATGGGGCGTGCGAAGCCCTGCCGGACGGAATGGTATCGATTGCGACCGTCTGCAACCGGCGCTGGCTGCGATGTGCCGTCGCGAACCCGGGCGCGGATATCGAAGCCGTCATCGAGCGCCTTGAACGGTACGGGCGCTCCTGAGGGCACATCGATCAACTTGATGACGAGTACCGGACTGATCTCGTCGCTGGCCACGACGAGCTGCAGCGTGTTCGACGGCCGCGGAATGGTGATGGCGCGACGCTTAGACGAGCTCGCGCACTCGCAACGCTCTCAGCACGTCCGAGGACGCACGGCTCGTGTGGTCGGCGCCGATGCGCAGATCGTGGTGGATACCGGCAAGCCCGTGCAGCATCCCTTCCACCGTCGTGTTGAACAGCGCGACGTCTACGACCGCGACAGGGGCCGTGCCGCGTCGGTGCACTTCGGTAACGCCAACGAGCAGTTGCAAGGCAAGGCGCAGACTGCCCTCACGGCGCTCGAGGAAATGGAACCAGTACGGCCACTGGTCGGTGAGTGCACGGAAGAACCGTCGGCACGTGGCGTTCTGGTGAGGCTCGCTCCCGTAGCCCGCGAATACCAGGTGCACGCGGCCTTCGTACTTCCGCGCCAGCACCGGGTCATCGGACAGGTTCATGAGGCGGTCGATCGTGTGCCCGACACGCCCACTTTCAATCTCGCCGCGGCTCAGAACGACGACCAGCGCCTCGGCCTCGAGCAGCCGCTCGCCATCGGCCGTGTGCAGGTATGCGAATGAAGTGGACACGGGTGCAACCCCTTCGGCGGATCCTTTTGCCGGTGGCGCAATCTAACCGATGGCGGCGTTGAGCAGGGCCTGGCGCTGGCGTGCGCTCGCCTTGGCTGCCGCAGGCCCGTGAGCGAAAGCCTTCGCAGGCGGTCCGCGACGGTACGCCGGAGCCCGACAAAAAAGCGCTGTGCCGGGGCATTCGTGTAGCCGAACTGGCCACGGGAAGAACGACCGCGGCAACACGGGGTCAGCGCGTCACTCATCAACTGTCGCCATCAGGCCAGCGAATGGGACCGGCGCCGTCAGCCCGGGCGCTGCGCAGATGGGGCATGTGCTGCCGCCGAAAACGTGCCTGCGGTCCGCGATAAAGACTTCGACCGCCGCGCGATACATTGCGGTGATGTAGCCAGCGGCAAGCGTTGTTGAACGTCAAAGAGCTTCCGAAGCCATCGACTACCCGGCGCGTCAATCGATCAGCGCGCCGCATCGATCAGTGACCACACGCCTTGAAACAGACATGCCGGAAGGCGCCAGTGCACGCGGGCAGTCATGCGCATTGATGTAAAGCCTTCCAGCAGCAGGAGGCGGCGGTCACACCGCGTCCAGACCGGCATCGCTCCTGTCGCGGGCCCGCGTCACGGCGCTGACAAAAAGAGCGTGTTTCTGCCAATTTTTCGAACGCGGTCCCACTTGAGCGTCAGATGCGTGGCTACGTTGGGGGTCCGAATGGTCGAGCCATCCCCATGCCCCTCCGCCTCGCCGCCGCACTTTTCTGCGCCGCATTTGCAGCTGCCGGACCCGCATCCGCCGCGGCGCCGGTCGCCACGACAATCGTCAATGACCAGGGCGTGGCGCTGCGTGCCTGGTATTTCGCGCCGGATACGAGTGCGGGGTCCTATCCGGCGGTGGTGATGCTGCACGGCTGCTCCGGCGTGTATTCGTACAGCAAACCGAACGCGACCTACAGCAACCTGCAGAAGCTGTTCACCGAATGGGCGCAGCGGCTCAACCGCGCGGGCTACGCGGCACTGCTCGTCGACAGCTTCACCGCCCGCGGGCATGACCAGAACCAGTGCGGCAACGGCAGCACCGGCACCAACGAGGTCGTCGACCGCGCACACGACGCGCTCGCCGGCTACCGGACCCTCTCCGGCACGACGTCATGGTTGATCGACCCCGCCCGCGTGGCGGTGCTGGGCTGGTCGCAGGGCGGCAGCACCACCATGTCAGTACTCGATATCAGCACATGGCCGGCGGTGTTCAAGATGGGCATCGCGTTCTACCCGGGCTGCGGCCTGTACAACGCGTACGGCGGCATCAGTACGAGCCTGTATGCGCCCTATGCGCCGCTGCACGTGCTGGTCGGAACGCGCGACGCGTTTTATACCTCGGGCTACTGCGACACGCGGCAGCAGCGTTCCGCGGCCATGGGGTCCACGGAATTCAAACCGTTGTGGACGTACACCGATGCACAGCACAGCTTCGACTACTGCACGACGACATCGAGCAGCTGCACGAGCGTCGACGTACAGGCGAAGGCGAGCGCGGACCCGTACGCGATGACGATCCTGCGCGAACTCTGAGTACGGCTGGCTCCCGCGGCAGGCGGCGGCGGGGCCCGACGCCGACCATCAGCGGAAGCTACGCGGCCGCCCTCTGTCGACTGACCGGAAAGGTAGTCGTCGCCGCGAAAATTGCGGGTGTCCGCACGTCGGCACGAGCACTGCCGAACTTCCATCGTTGCTGATGACGCATTGATTCAATCAATACGCGTGCGTATCCCGCGTTCTTCACGCTTCCGGCCCGACACCGTTGCACGGGCGTTGCTCGCGGTGGGTTAACGTTGCGGATTGTCATGCGAGAGCCGCTTTCGACGGCATGAAGTTTTCAGGTCCCGCGTCATCCCCGCGACAATGGCAGGCGTTCATCTGGCAACGCCTGCGCCCACGCGATCTGCTCGGACTGGGCGCGTTCTGGACGCTGCTGGCCCTGGCATCGCTGTGGGGGTGGCTTGCGCCGTTGGACGGCCGCCTGTTCGACCTCGCGATTCGTGCGGTCCCGGGCGAGACGCCATCCAACGTCGCGATCGTCCGGGCCGACCCGGGCGCAGCCGCCGCCCAGGCAAGCGCGCTGCGGCTGGCCGGCGCCACCCGCATCGTGGACCTCGGGCCGGAGGATCTCGAAACCTCCGCGCGCGACGTGGCCTTCGTCGCGCCCGACGCCGCGCGCTGCCGCCCGCCCGCGCCCGACGGCGTCGTACGTGCGCTGCGGCTGCACGACGCCGCCGGCCGGCCGTGCCCACTCGGACGACTCGCGGTCGATGCCGGGTTGCGTGCGCCGGACGTCGCGATGCTCTCGCCGGACTTCTCGGCGCGCACCAGCACTTCGATTCCCCGACTGGACGCCGCGCTGCCCGTGGGCGTTGCCCTGCGTACGGCCGTCGAGGGCCGCATTGTCGTCCGTGCGCCGGCGCCGGACCTGCCCACGTATGTAACGCCCCTGTACGGCGCAGACGGGCTGCTCGAGCCCTCGGTGCCCTACGCCATGGCGCTCGATGCACTCACGCGCGGGCGGGCGATCCGCTGGACGTCGCCCGGCCTGGACGTACTGGCCGCCGCACTCGTCGCGCTGCTGCTGCATCTGTCGCTGCGCCGTTCCAGCTACCGGGTGACGCTGACCATTGCGCTGCTGTCCACGGTGCCCGTGCTGCTGGCACTGCTGGTCGTGCTTCACGCCGGGCGCATCCACATCCCGGCCACGGCCAGCCTCGTCGCGATCGCGGGTTTTGCGCTGCGTACGATCCTGCGGCGCAACCGGGCGCTGTCGGACACGCTGGTCGACATCGACCATCGCCTGACCGGGCTGGTGGGGCAACCGCTGGGACAAGGGTTTGAACTGGCGACGGCGCTGGTATGGGAGCACGCCAACCGCTTCGTGACCGAGTTCTTCGACCTGCGCCGCAGTCTGATGCTCGAACTGCCGGCGGGTACGACCCACATGCGCCCGGTGGCCGCGTTCGGCTGCACACCGGGCGACATCATCGAAAAGCGTCGCGACTACCGCCGCGCGCCCTACTCCACCGCGCTCGCACGGGAACTGCCCACGCCGCCGTCGCGGCCGTTCCTGCCCGACGAGGCCGGCGTGGTGGATCTCATCACCCCGCTCATGGCGGCGGACCAGCTCGTGGGCTTCTGGGCCTTCAGCGTGACGGCGCCGGCGGGCGCGACGCTGGACACGCTCATCGGCGAAGCGGCGCGCTATGCGAACGAGATCGCGAAGGTGATCCTCCGCGCGGGCGATACCGGTGCCGCAGCCGACCCGGCCGCGCGGCGCTGGCCGTCGCTGGAACGCACGCGGGCGCGCCTGCTCGACGGCGCAACGCAGGCGCGCGAACAGCTTGCGGCGCACCGCGACGTGTTCGCCGCGGTCGGCCATCCGATCGCGGTCTGCGACCTGCTCGGGCGCGTGCAGTTCGCCAATCCCGCGTTCGAGGAATTCGCCGAGGCGATTACGCAGCCGCTCGCCGCGTTGTCGGTCACCGGCATGCTCGAACAGCAATGCGACCTTGCGCCGGCTGTGGCGAAGCAGACGATGCGCCACGTGATCCTGGGCACCGGCGCGGAGGCCCGGCTGCCGATGCCCGACTCGATGGCGGCGACGCCACAGGCGCTGGTGCTGCGGCCGATCCTGCGACGGGCGCAGGACCATGCAAGCGCTGCGGTGTCGCCGTTCGACCTGCTCGGCATGATCGTGGAGATCGTGCCGGATGCGCGCAGCGCCGAACTCGCGACGCGCCTTGGACAGGCGGCCGCGAGGTATGCACGGCGGTCCGAGGCGACGCTCGATGCGATCGCGCGCACCGTCGGCTCGCTCGGCGTCGACCCGGGCTCCCGCGAGCAGCTGGCCGGCATCGTCGCCAGCGGCCTGGACGACGCGCGCCACCTGCTGCAGCAGTCTGAAGCAGGCCCGGAAGCGGACGACGGCGGCGCAACGCGGCTTGACCTGCAGCAGCTGTTGCAGCGCGTCAGCAAGGCCCACGCCCGTCTGGCCCGCGAGAAGGCCGTGGAAATCCACCTGCCGCAGGACGTGCCCATGGTGGCCGCCGCGGAGGAGCCGATCGCGCAGCTGCTGCGCGACCTGCTCGCCCTGCTGCTCGACGACGCGGCGCCGGGCAGCGCGCTCGAGATCGCATTGGCTCCGCATGCCGGCGCGACCCTGCAGCTGCGCATCGCGAATGATGGCTATGGCATGCCGACCTGGCACGTGCAGGACGTAATGCGCGACGGCGCCGACCTCGTGCTGCGCCCGGAGTCGTCACTGCTGGAACGCGTCGCGCATGCGGCCGCCGCGCTCGAGGACCGGAGTGTTTTCAGGCTCGAAGCCGCGCTCGGCAAGGGCTACATGGCGATGCTGACACTGCCGCGGGCGCCGTAGGCGGCATGGTCCTGCCGATCTTCCCCGCGCAGGCGCTCGACAGCTCCGTGATCACCACGGTCTGGGTCGGGCTGTGCGTGATCACCGTGCTCAACCTGCGCTTCGGCACCACGATGGCCGGGCTCGTGGTGCCCGGTTACCTCGTGCCGCTGCTGCTGATCAAGCCGGCAAGCGCGTACGTCATCTGGGTCGAGTCGATCGTCACCTACCTGCTCGCGCGCCTGCTCGCCGACCAGCTCATGCGGCGCACCGGCAGTTGCACGATGTTCGGGCGCGACCGCTTCTTCGCGCTGCTGCTGGTGAGCGTGTTCGTGCGCGTGGTCAGTGACGGCTGGATCCTGCCCGCACTCGGCCGCGAACTGACCGAGCACGGGTGGGTCTTCGACTACCACAACAACCTCTACAGCTTCGGCCTGGTGATCATCGCGCTCACCGCGAACCAGATGTGGAACGGCGGCATGGCGCGCGGCATGGGCACGTTCGTGCTCTACGTCGGCCTCACCTACGCGATCGTGCGCGGGCTGCTGATCCCGTTCACCAATTTCGACATTGCCGGGCTGGGCTTCCTGTACGAGGGCATCGCCTCGGACATCCTCGCCAGCCCGAAGGCCTACCTGATCCTGCTGACGACGGCGTTCATCGCCTCGCGCATGAACCTGCTCTACGGCTGGGAATTCAGCGGCATCCTGATTCCGGCCCTATTGGCGCTGCAGTGGTTCCAGCCGACCAAGCTGGCGATCTCGCTGCTGGAAGCGGCGCTGATCTTTGGCCTCGGGCGCGCAGCGCTGCACCTGCCCGTGTTCCGGCGGATGAACATGGAAGGCTCGCGCCTGCTGCTGCTGTTTTTTACCGTGGGCTACCTCTACAAGCTCGCGCTCGGCTTCGTGCTGACGTGGGCCGCGCCGTCGGTCAAGGCGTCGGACTTCTTCGCGTTCGGTTACCTGCTGTCGACGCTGCTCGCGGTGAAGATGCACCAGAAGCAGATCAGCTGGCAGCTCTCGCGCACCACGGTGCAGACCTCGTTGATGGGACTGGCCGTCGCGAGCCTGGTCGGATACCTGCTGACGGTCGTTTGGCCGGGCACCGGCCGCGCAGGGCCGGTTGCCAGCCGCGTCATGGCAGCGGTTCCGGAGGGTGCGCCGCTGCCGGAACAGCTTGCGGCGCGGCGACGTGCACTCCATGCCTCCGAAGGCGGGCACGCGCCGCTGGTATTCACACCGGCGCAGCTGCGTGACTTCGGCGACGGCCTGCGCGCACTGCTCGCCTACCGCGAAGCCCGACGCACGACCTACCTGGTGGCGGCCCAGGCGGCATTCGCCCGCGGCGGCTTCGCGCTGGACCGCGCCGGTGACTGGCTCGTGGTGCGTGACGCGGATCCGGCACGCGGCGGTGGCCTGTACGCGATCAACCTGCGGCCGCGCACCTCGCTCACCGTCGCCGTGCCGGCGCCGCTGGACGAGCCCGGGACGTTCGAGGCGGCGACGCACCTCGCATTCGCCGAGGGCCACGCCGCGTTCGCGAGCGCGGGCACGCGACGCGAGCGCCTGGCCGAGGGCCGCAGCAACGTGCTGCGCAACGCGAACCTGCCGTTCGCGCGTTTCCATGCGCTGGCCGGCGAGCGCGGCGTGCTGCACGTACGCGGCCTGGCGACGGCCCGCGGCGATGATCCGCCGGCGCAACTGTGGATCCAGCGCGCGCTGCCCGCCGGCATCGACCTCGATGCGCTTGCCGCGCGCACCGGACCGGTGGACGCGCGCTTCGACCGGCGCCCGTCCGCGAACCCGTTGCGCGACGCGACGGCGGCGCCGTTCGCCGAACTGCTGCTCGGACGCACCGCGCGCCTGCGCCTGATCGCGCGCACGCTCGGCGGCGGCGTTGTCCACCGGGTCGCCGACCAGCAGCGCGTGGACGGATATCTCTACACCTGGCTGGTGGCGCGTCGCGATGCGATCGCAACCGCCGGCAGCGGACGCTTCGAGCCGCCGGAACTGGGCGATCTGCTGTATCTGCAGTCGGAGGTGATCGAGCCGTTGCATGCGATCGCGGCGCAATGGCGCACGCAGCGGGACCTCGAGGCGATGCGTGCGATCGATGCGGCAGCATCGACGCTGGGCTACCGCGTGGTGCTGCACCGCCATCTGGGCAGCGGCGTCGAGCACGCGATCCTGGCCGAAGCCGAGGGCGGCCGGCGGCAGTGGGGCACGTTCGTCGTCAGGCTGGGCGATGCCTCGCCCTACATCATCGAGATTCCGCGCCCGCTCGCCGAACGGCAGACGTTCGAATACGGCACCCGCCTGTTCGCGCGGCTCGGTGCGCGAGCGCTGCTGATCTCGGGCGCACATTTCGCGGTGCGCCCGGACGGACGCGGCGACGTGCTCGACACGGACAACCCGCTCACCGCATTCAACGTCGCCCACCAGACGCTGGTCACCGCAATGCACCCGGCGGTGTGGACACTGCAGGTCCGCGGGCGCGTGGAGCGCGACTTGCGCCCGGCGCCCGACGTGGTCGCCGGCTTCGTCGGCAAGCCCGCGTCGACCGCCGAGGCGCCGCGCGTGCAGGACTTGCTGACGGTGCTGCGCGGCGACGCCGACACCGTCGCGCTCGCGGGCAGCGGCGAACTGGCGCGGCGGCGCGATGCCGGCGCGGATGCGCAGGCCGCGTTCGTGCGCGCGCTGGACGGGCCACGCTTCGTCACGGTTTCGGTGTCGGGCCCGGCGCGGCGGGCCTATCGCGATCCGGTGACGCGCGACCCGGACGCGCAGCGCTTCGCTGCGGCCAGCGTCGAGACGGTGCGCATCGATGCCGCACGGCGTCTTGCCACCGAGCGCTTCGCGCCGGCCCCGCCTGCACGGACGCGCGCACTCGTGGACGCCTACGTGCGCAGCGGCAACGTGGTCGCACTGGCCAGTGCACGCGAGGACGTCGCATCGATCGAGCGCGTGCTTGATCCCGCGAGCGGCCGCGCGTACCTGCGCCTGGGTGCACAGGATGGCCGCGCGCTGGCGTGGCGGAGGCTCGATCCGGGTGCGACCGGCGTGCTCGATGCCGGCGCGGCCGCGCCGCGCGATGCGTTCGCGGCGGGCGTCGGCGCATGGCTGCTGGCCGGGAGCGCGCGATGAGGCGACTGGGCTACGGACTGTTCGCGCTGCTGGTGCTGGTGGCCATCACGCCCGCGCTGTCGTTCGCGTGGCGCAGCTGGGAGGCCTGGCGCAATCTCGAACCCGCACGCAACGCCGGGCTCGACGAGCGTGTGCTGTTCGAACCTGTCGCGGGTCGGCCGCTGGAGTTCAACGTGTCCACCCACCAGGGCTGGTTCGCGCTGCAGGGCTTTGTCGTAGCGCCGCCTGCGCGCCGCGCGCGAGGCATGCCGGTGACGATCGGAATCGGCCTGCACGGTGCGAGTGGCATTGAGCGTGAACAACGCTATCTCGCGTTGCCCGCCGTCACGCATGTGCGCCCGTACGGGCTGCTGGACGGCCTCATCGAACAGGCCGTCTGGGTGCTGCCCACCGAGTGGATCGACCTGACCGGTCGTCCCGACGTGCAGGCCGTGTCGGTGCGCGTGCTCGACACGGCGGATGGCGTGCACACGGTGCTGTGGCGCGGCGCGATCGACCAGCGACTGCCCGATCCGCAGGTCCGCCTGCGCTACCGGCGACTCAGTGACGCCTCGCGCGAGGCGCTGACCGACGATTGGGTCACGCCGGCGGCGCTGGTGGACCCGCGCGTCAAGCAGGAACTGCTGCGCTACCGCCAGCAGCGCATCGGCCCGCTGGGCCAGCCGGGCGAGGCGTTCATCGCCCGCCGCGTGCTGCGGCAGCGCCCGGGCGCTACGCCGCGTCGTTACGACCCGCGCATTCTGGCGCTGGCGATCGGCCCGGCGCTGCATGTGGGGCTGGAGCTCGATGCCGCGCGCACGGCGATGATCGATGCCCGGAGCAGCGATGGCTCACCGCTCGCGTTGACGGTCATCGGCCCCGTCGCGCCCGGTGCTCCCGTCCGGCGCATGCGCGTGGACGGGCGCTGGCGTGGGCCGCTGGCGGCCGGGCGCTACGAACTGCATGCCGCCGCGCACGGTGACGTGGACGTGCGTGACGCGGCATCGGGCGACCCGCTGGTGCCGGCCGGCCTGCGCCCACGCAACCACCGGGCATCGACCGGCCGCGTCCTTCGCTACCGGCTGCATGCGCTCGGCGATGCGCCGCCACCGGTGCGTATCCGCCTGCGCGCGGAGCGTGGCGACACGCGCGCGACGCTGCATTTTGTCGATGCCCAGGGCGCGCGCCTCGCGTCGAGCGTGGTCGCCGTGCCCTGGCAGCCGTCGCGGTACGACCGGCCTGCGATCGCGCCTGATCGCGCGGTATCCGAGCCGGTGCAGATCGACCTGCAGCCGCCGGCGCAGGCCCATTCGCTGAGGGTGGACGCCGACGAACCCGTGCTCGCGCACGTGGCGACGACACTGCCGCGCAGCGGGCGCGGTGCACGCCGGCGCTGGTATTCGTTCCAGCCCGAAGTCGATCCGCGCAGCGTCCTCTCGCAGGGGGTGGTGCTGGTCGAACAACCGCGGCTCGCGATGGGCCCGATCGTGGGAACACGCGCACTTGGCGTGCTGTCAGTGGATCGTGCCTCCACACCTTCGATCCGCGAACGTGAGCCTGCCACTGCCGCACCGGCGCCGCCGCGGCTGCGCCTGCGGCTGCGTCCGGAGCGCACGGACGCGCGGGGAGACACCGATGCGGATTGATGCGCGCGTCACGCTGCTGCTCGCCACCATGCTGCTGATGACCGGATGCATCCATGGGCGCGATCCGCTGCAGTCCTGGCTGCAGGCGGGTCGTACCGATCGTTATCGCGCACCTTCGCCCGCGGAGTCGGCGGCATTGGCGACTGCATTCGCACACGGCCTGCGGGGCGCCGGCGCGCACGATTGGCACGCACTGGGGCATGAGGTCCTGGCCGCTGGCGATGAACACGCGGTGCGCGAAGCCGCGCCGCGCGAACTCGGCTGGGGCGGATATGTGTTCCGCACCGGCGCCGCGCGCCCGCTCGTGGTGCAGGCGCCCCACAGCGAGAGCGATCGCGGCACCGGTGATATCGCGTTCGTGCTCTACCGCCAATCGAACGCGCGCATGCTCGCGCTCAATTCCGCGCATCGCAGCCTGGATGCAGCGGACCAGGCGAATGTCCCGGGCGCGCCGTTCGCGCTGCTCGGTCGCGAGTCCGCGCATCCCGAGATCGATGCGCTCGTTGTGCAGCTGCATGGATTCGGCGTGGCGACCGCAACCCGGTACGGCCTGTCCGGCCAGAGCGTGGTTGTCAGCAACGGCACCCGCTCGCCGGATCCGGCCCTGCAGTTACTGGCCGGGTGCCTCGTGCGCGCGGGCTTCGATGCGCGCCTGTTTCCGGTCGAAGCGCCCTATCCCGGCGGCACGCGCAACGCGGTGCGCGCCGCGATGGCCGATGCCGGCAGCGCCGGCCGCTTCGTCCACCTGGAACTCGGCGAGGAGCTGCGCGCGGATCTCGTGCGCGACGCCGACCGCCTGCGATCCTTGGCCGCATGTCTTTGACGTCCTCCCCGCTCGCCGTTGCCCTGGCAATCGCGCTTACGGCCGCCGCGACCGACACGCGAGCCCAGGCGTTGCCACGGCGCGACAACCTGGAAGCGGCGACGCTAGGCGAGGTCCGGCGCGACGTCGCGCGCGATCGCCATGTGTTCGAGATCGCGCCGGGCCGGCCGGTGCTCGCGCCGATCGACGGCGGCCGCGTGGTCGATATCGAGCTGGACGCGGGCGCCGTGCCGGACGTATGGGGCAGCCAGGGCGGCGCGCTGCTGGTGCGCCATCCGACCCACGCGTTCGATGCGCGCACGCACGCCGTGGACACGGGGGGCACCGGGCGGCGCTGGCTGCGCCTGGAAAGCGCAGACACGACACGCGCGACTGTGCATGTGCGTCGGGACGGCCGTCGTGGCGGCTCGGATCCATGGCTCGTGCCCGTGGACCCGGTGGGCGATGAGGCGCTGCGTGCGCGTAAGCGCCCCGGTCGGCGGGACCATGTTCTGCGCCTGGCCGATGCACCCGTGACGTACCGGCCGTGGGGCGATGCCGGCGTGCTGCGTCTGGATGTCTGGCGCACGCAGCAGCCGCGCCTGCTGCCTGCCGATGCAACATGGCTGCGCGTGCAGGCCGACGGCCGCACGGTGTTCGACGGCCGCGTGCCGACGCCGGTCGAGCGCGAGCAGTTGCATGTCACCGACGGCTGCGCGGAAGTGCTCGACCTCGCCGGCCGGCTGCGCATCGAGGTGCCGCACGGCACGCGCGAAGTGCGGGTGCAGGGCGAGCCGGGCGTCTGGCTCAAGGCGTTGGCGCCGCTAGCCGGCACGCCGGCGAACGCGCTGGATGTCGGCACCGATCCCGCGCGCGAGCATCTGATGCCAATGCAGGACGAGCCGATCGAACAGGCATTCGGCCGCGCCGTGCAGGACTTTTCAGAGCCCCGCGCGCAGGCCTTCCTGGCGCGCTATGCCTTCGCGCGCCCCGTGGCTCTGCGCCCGCAGGACGGCGGCGCGCTGGTCACGCGCCGATGGCGCGCACGGTTTCCGGATCCGGACCCGCGTGCGGCATTCGACACCCAGCGCCCGCGCCCGGGCGAAACGCCGGTGGCCGCGCTCGCGTTCCACTGGCTGGCGGCGGGCGCGCGCTGGCGCATCGATCCGGCAGCGCCGGGCCGGCCGGGACTGTTGCGCATCGCGGTGGCGCATGCCGCGCCCACGTCCGCGACCGCCTCATTGCGTCTGCAGCATGCGGGCCACGCGACGGTCGAACTGCGCGTCGACTCCGCGATCGTGCGGGCGCTGCAAGCCGCGTCCAGCGCCGCGGACGGCCTGCTCGCGATCGATGCGGCCGGCGCGCCCGTCGTCGATGCCTCGCAGGCACTTGTGCCGCTTCGCGATGCCGGTGCGTCGTCCACGCTGGTGAACACCGGGCCGCACGGGGTGTGGGTGGCGGTCGACCAGCGCGTCCCCGCGCCGCGACAGCTCGCCGACGCCGTACTCGACCCGGCGCTGCTCGACCCCGAACGTCTGCAGGACGCGCTGCTGGCGGTGGAAACACGGCCGCTGACCGACGTTCCCAATGCGCTGCACGCCACGCGCGACATCGACCATGTGCGGCGCCTGCTCGCGGCGCGCGCGCAGCGGTTCGCCGGCGACGCCTGCGTCAAGGCGATCGCGGGTTCGAGCGGCACGGCCGGCGTCGTCGCGCAGGCGCTCGCGCAGCTGGCCGACGCGCAGGAGGTCGACCCGGTGCTCGCGCGCTGCGCCGCGCTGCAGGCATTCGCGGCGGCCCCCGACGAGCCACGTGTCCACGCCGCGTTCGATGACTGGGCGGCCCGCACTGATCAGCATGAATTGAGGACCGCGGCGCAAGCATGGGCCGTACAGGCGCCCGCGCGGCGACGCGACGCGGCCGCGTGGGCGCGGCTTGCGCACGCGCTCGATGCGGAAGGCGAGCCGCTGGCCGGCGCACTGGCCGCGCGTGCCGCGCGCGACGTACCTGCGCCGCCCGTTGTACCGACCGAGTCCGTGCCGGCGGATCACGCTGCCGCGCTGGTCCGGTTGCGTACCGAGCGCGAAACGGAAGTCGCGTACGCACGGGCAAGCCCTTCGATCCCCGCGCAATGGGTTCTCGAGCGCGCCGGCATGAACACCCTGGAACTGCGCGCCACCGCGAGCGTGCCGCAATGGGTGCGCCTGCACAGCGGCGCACGCACGTGGCAGGTGCTGCTGCCCGCTGCGGACGCGGACGCGACCACATTGCGCGATGTCGTATCGGGCGCGGCGCCGGGCCTGGCCGTGCGCGTGCCGTTCGAAGCGACGGCGTTGGGCCAATCGCTGGCAATCGAGCCGGTGTCGGGTGACGTGCTGGCGCGGCTCGACGCGGCGGTCGCAGCGCCGCACGCGTCGCGCCTCGAGCCAGGCGACGCCGATGGGCGCGCGATCAGGGTCGCGCTCAATGTGGCGGAGGCCTGTCGCGTCGACCGGCTCGACGTCCGCATCCCGATCCATGCACCGGGCGGTCCGGTTGAACCGCGCCGCGATGCAGGGGCCGTCACGCTCGACGCGTCGGCACCCGCCATCGCTGACGACATGCCGGTACGCACCGCAACGCAGGCCGCGCTGCGGGCGCTGCGCCTGGTCGAAGCGGGCGACACCGATGCCGCGCATGCCGCCGCCGTGCGCGCCCTCGCGATGCGCGAAGCCGATTCCACGGCTACCGCGCCGGGCGTGTTCGCCGAACTCGACCGGCATGTCACGTGGCGGCGCGTCGAGCCGCTGGCGCACGAAGGCGTGCGCGCCCGCGAAGTCGCTGACGGCCGCTCCACGCAGCCGCTTTTCGCGCGACGCGAGCGCTGGGCCGGAATCGATGACGACGCCGCGTTCGTGCTGCGCGCCGGCCAGGGCTGGGTGCTCGAAGGCTTGCGTCCCGGTCAGACCGTGCGGCTGACGCTGCAGGCGCGCACGGCGCTGGCGGACGTCGTGGAGGTCCGAACGACGCGCGGCGAATCGCGTCGCCTGCGCAGCGGCATGTCGAGCATCGCGACCGACACCGCCGACGCGCGCGGCGAACTGCACCTGGGCGTCGGTGATGCGTTGCCGGGCACGTTCGTCACGCTCCAGGTCGCTGCCGCCGAGGGCGCGCCGCTGGATGGTCGCCGACCCGTTACCTACCACCGCGGGCCGGTGGCCGTGCCCGTTGCAGGTCCCGCGCTGCTGCGCATCGTTGAATGGGACGGCAGCCGCAGCGACGTGCGCCTTGAACAGGTCGATGCGACCGGGTCGGTTCGCATCATGCCGCGCCGTGCCGGTGGCGCGATGCGGATCAGCGCGCTGGTGCTGGACCCGGCGCCCGCACACGAGGCAGCACGCAGCGCCACCGAGCCGCCGATGACGCACGCAATGGTTGCGGCGATCGACACGGACGCGCCGCCCGCACCGTGGCCATCGACATGGCCGGACTCCGGCGGCGAAGACGGGACCTGGGGGCTGCAGGCCGCGTTGCAGCAGCGCACGGACACCGACGACGCCGACGATCGCCGCGAACGCTTCGCCGAGCTGCGCTGGCGTCGGCGCTGGCAGGCGCCGGCGTACGGGCTGTGGGGACGCCTCGACGTGGTCGGGCGCCGCCATGACGCGGGCTTCGGCGTGCTTGGCCTGCAGCACGACCTGCAATGGCGCCAGTCTGGCGGCCCCTGGGGCGCGTCGCTGGATGCATCCGCGTGGCGCCAGTCAGCGGCGGCCGGATTGGCGTCCCCTGCCCATGCCGCGAGCCTGCGCGCTGCACTCGAGTGGAGCCGTCGGCGCGACGAGCGCTGGCGCGACGAATGGGAACTCGGCCTGCGCTGGCGCACGCAGTCGCTGCGTGGCGTGGACCGCGATTTGACCGCCGGCCTCGACAACGACGTCTACAGCCGCTACCGCGACCGCCACCGCCGGCAGCTCGACCTGGGCTACCGCGTCGCATGGCGCGCGCGCTACGACAGCGAGTGGGTGTTCGATGCGCGCGCGGTGAGCAACGAGTTGCCGAGCGTGGATGTCGACAATCTCGGCGCGGGCCTGGCATGGCGCTGGGCCCGCCACGGCTGGACCGCCTCCGCGGGCGTCGACATGCGCCGTTACCTGCGCGACGCGGACCGCCGCGAGGCAAGCACGCGCGAACGCGTCGAACTCGCCTTCGGCCGCCTGCTACTCGGCGCCGACGATGGCTGGCGGCTGCGGCTGTCGCTCGGGTACGACGCCGGTTCGCGTCAGGCGCAGGGCGGCTTCAGCGTGGAATGGTTCGACCACGACGGCCGCGGGCTGGATGATTTCGCGCCGTCCGAACTGTTCCTGCGCGGCGTGACGGAAACCGACCTCGTCGATGGCCTGCTCGACCCGGGAGCAGCGCCATGACGCGCGAGGCGCGGATCGCCGCGCTGCTCGATCGCGCGGTGCTGCCGATGTGGCGCAAGCTGGACGTGCGCGAACGCAAGGCCGTGGTGGCCGACTTCATGCGCTGGCCCGGCGCGCGGCTGCCGTCCGTCGAGGACGATCCCGGCGCATGGGAGCAGCTTGAACTCGCCCGTTACCTGCGCGAGCAGCTGGAAGCGCTCGCCACCCGGCATGGCCAGCTCACGCACACGTTCCGCCTCTACCAGCAACGGCTGGAACTGGCGGAGACCACGGCCGTCCGCCATGCGCTGATGCTTGAATTCCTCGCGGGCCTGGGCGCCGATGCACGGCAGCTGCGCGGCGACCGGGCCGCGCTGTCGCGCTGGCTCGACGTCGATGCCGTGGCCGAGCGCTACGACCGCGAGCGCGCGCGCATCGAGCGCCGCATCCGGTTCTGCCTCGAACGGCTCGGCCCGCTCGCGCAGCACCTGTGCGCCATCCACCCTATCGTCGCCGGTGCGTCGACCTGGGAGGTGCTGGACCTCGAGGCGAGCCTGCGCCCCCTGCTCGGCTTCCCCGGCGACCCGCGTATCCGCGAGGCCGCTCTCGCCTGCCTGCGCGCGGCGCTGGGCGGCCTCGGCGCGCGCGCGCGCGGGCATCTGGCGCGTTCCACGGTGCAGTACGTCTACCGCAGCGTGCTCGACACGCGCCAATCCATCTGGCTGCAGTGCGAGGCACTGGAAACGCTGGCGCGCTTCGCGCCCGAGGAGCTGCAGCCGATCGCCGAACAGCGACTCGCGCGGCATGAGGAAGGCGATTCCATGTTCTTCCGGCGACGCCTCGCCGAAGCCCTCGTGGCCGGATTGCCGGTGCGCGCCGACTACGTCGTCTCGCTGCGGCGCCTGGCCGACGATCCTGCGCCGTTCGTGCGCGCGGGCATCGCCGAACTGCTCCCGCGCCTGCCGTCCGCGCTGGCATTGGAGTTGTGGCAGCGGCTCGTGGACGACGCGGTGCCGGCCGTCGCCGGCCAGGCGCTGCGGCAGGCCCTGTCGCTGGTGACCGACGCGACGTTGCGCGCGGACGTGGCGTCGGGCTTCGTGGCGCGCCTCGACGCGGGCCGGGCGGAGTTCCCGCTCAGGGTCGCGATCCACCTGGCGCCCGACGTGCTTGCACGCGTGCGCGTGGAATTTCCGGAGAGCGCCGGTTCACTGCACGCCGCGCTGGAGGACGCGCTCACGCGCGTGCACACCGGCCATCCCTCCACCGCGATGCGCCGTCGCGCCGCGATCGTGCGCGAACTGCTCGCCGGCCATGCGCCACCGCCGGGGCTTGCACGCCTGCCCCTGCACGCGCGCACCGCGCTGCCCGGCAACGATCCCATCACCGTTGCACGCGGGCTGCTGCCGCTGACGCTGCGTGGATTCGGCTTCAACCTCGCGGCCCGCCGTCGCGGGCTCACGGTGCTGCGGGACTGGCTCTGGCGCCCGCGCCTGTGGCGCATGCTCCAGGAGGCGCGCCGCCCGGCCACCGACAAGCGGCAGAACTATCCGCATGCACGCGGGCGCGTCTACCCGGGCCTGGTGCACGTGCCGTCGGCCTGCGTGTCGGAGGTGTCGCCGACCAAGGTGCCTGGCGAGCCGCTGCACATCGCCGAGGAAGACGGCTGGCGTCCCTGGCTGCCGCTGCTGGACCAGGTGCTGTCCGCGCTCGACCAGGACTGGCCCACGCAACCGCTGCGCATCGTGACGCCCGAGGGCATCACCGCGGTGGAAGTGCCCGACCGGATTGCCGATCGGCTGCGCGCGAAGTGGCGCCTGAGCGTGCGCTTTCCCGAGATCGCCGCACTGCGCAACTGGACGCCCGACAGCGCGTTCCCGGCACACGCGTTCGTCGATGCGCTGCGCGAGTGCGGCATCCGTTGCACTCTGGAGCC
>CADCUA010000219.1 GCA_902805755.1 uncultured Lysobacter sp. | reverse complement strand
GGGTGGCCTACCAACGCTATCCAGCCGCCCCACCAAAGAAAATGCCGGCGCAAAGGCCGGCATTTCCATGCACTTCTGCGCGCCGCGACACGAGGCCGCAGCGCGTTGCAGGCGTTACGCTGCCGACTTCCACTGCCCCAGCGCCGCGAGGCCATTGTCACGCGCACGCGCGAACACGGTGTCGCGCGCGGAGCCGATGTTGCCCTGCAGGTCCTGCGACCACAGCTTGAGCGCGGCCGACTGCATCGCGCGGCCGTAGGAGAACGACAGCGGCCACGGGTTCGGGCCCATCAGGTTCATCGCATTGAGGTGCGCGGTGGCGTCCTCGTCGGACTGGCCGCCCGAGAGGAAGACGATACCCGGCAGCGTCGCCGGCACGGTGGACTTCAGCACCTGCAGCGTTGCTGCCGCGACTTCCTCGACCGAAGCGCGCTCGCCGCTGGTCGTGCCCGGCACCACCATGGAGGCCTTCAGGATCGTGCCTTCGAGCATGACGTTGTGTTCGTACAGCGAAGCGAACAGCGAACGCAGCGTGACTTCGGTGACTTCGAAGCAGGTCTCGATGTCGTGGCTGCCGTCCATGATCACTTCCGGCTCCACCATCGGAACCAGGCCCTGCTCCTGGCACAGCGCGGCATAACGCGCGAGCGCATGGCTGTTCGCATCGATGCCGGTGCCGGTAGGAATGTCGTCGCCGATGTTGATCACCGCACGCCACTTCGCGAAGCGCGCGCCGAGGCGGTAGTACTCCTCCAGGCGAGCGCGCAGGCCGTCCAGGCCTTCAGTGACCACTTCGCCCGGAAAGCCGGCCAGCGACTGCGGGCCCTTGTCGACCTTGATGCCCGGGATGATGCCGTTGTCCATCATGAGCTTGGTGAACGGCACGCCGTCCTTCGTGGACTGGCGGATCGTCTCGTCGAACAGGATCGCGCCGGAGATGTACTGGCCGAGGTTCGGCGTGCCGAGCAGCAGCTCGCGGTACGCGCGACGGTTCTCTTCGGTGTTCTCGATGCCCACGCCATCGAAACGCTTCTGGATGGTGGTGTTGGACTCGTCGATCGCGATGATGCCCTTGCCGGGGGCGACCATGGCCTGGGCGGTTTCGGCAAGCTGTTCGATGCTCATGGGACGTCCTGCGGGAGCGGATGGAAGCCCGCGATTATAACGGTCCCGTCAGGTTGGTATCGCGTGAAACTATTTTGCGACGCGACCGGGTGCGCTGGACGCACGCGCACATGGCGCATGCGTGGACGCTGAAACCGCGCAACCCTCGTGCGAGGCGCGGCCCTGCAGCCGCGCGTTACAGCTCGCCCAGCCCCTGCGCCACGCCGCCCTCGCTGACCTGCAGCAGGCGCAGCGTGTTCGTCGCGCCGTGCTGGCCCATCGTTTCACCGCTGGTGAAGATCAGGCTGTCGCCGACCGACAGCAGGCCGGCGTCGAACATCTGCTTCGCTGCACGGCGGGCGGCCTCGCGCGCGCCCAGGCCGAGGAATTCGAACGGAAGCGATGTGACATCGCGCATCAGCGACATGCGCCGGCGCACGCCCGCATCGCTGGACAGCGCGAACACCGGCGACGGCGAACGGAAGCGCGACAGGAAGCGCGGCGTGCCGCCGGATTCGGTGATCGCCACGATCGCGCGCACACCGATGTGTTCGGAGATGAACATCGCGGCCATCGCGATCGCCTGGTCGGCGCGTTCGAGGTTGCGCGGGGCGGACTCGAAATCGGTGTCGTGCGCGAACTGGCGCTCGGCGCCGAGGCAGATACGCACCAGCGCTTCCACCGCCTTGATCGGGTATTTGCCGGCGGCCGACTCCTGCGACAGCATCACCGCGTCGGTACCGTCGATCACCGAGTTCGCCACGTCCAGCACTTCGGCGCGCGTGGGGATCGGGCTGTCGACCATGGACTGCAGCATCTGCGTGGCGGTGATCACCACGCGGTTGCAGGACGTCGATTCGCGGATGATCTTCTTCTGCAGGCCAGGCAGTTCGGCATCGCCGATCTCCACGCCCAGATCGCCACGCGCGACCATGACCACGTCGCTGGCGTGGATGATCTCGGTAAGGTTCTCGATCGCTTCGGCACGCTCGATCTTCGACACCATCGCCGCATCGCAACCGGCTTCGCGCGCCGCCGCGCGAGCATCGTGCATGTCCTGCGCATTGCGGCAGAACGACACGGCAATGAAGTCCGCGCCGATCTCGGCCGCGACCTTGATCAGTTCGCGGTCGCGCTCGGTCAACGCGCCCAGCGACAGCCCACCGCCCAGCTTGTTCAGCCCCTTGCGGTCCGACAATGCACCGTCGTTGAGCACGGTGTTGACGATGCGGTCACCTTCCACGCGCTCGACGCGCAACTGCATCATGCCGTCGTCCAGCAGCAGCGTATCGCCGGGCACCACGTCGTTGACCAGGCCGAGGTAGCTCAGCCCGACTTCGCGCTCGTTGCCCATCGGCGCATTGGCGCTCGCAACGAGATCGAAGCGCTCGCCGGCGGTGAGCTGCACGCGGCCCTGCTCGAAGCGCTCGATGCGGATCTTCGGGCCCGGCAGGTCGACGAGGATGCCGACTTCCCGGCCAACACGCTGCGCGGCTTCGCGCAATGCATTCGCGCGCGCGACCTGCGCGGACGGATCGCCATGCGAGAAATTGAGGCGGACGCAATCGACGCCCGCATTGAGCAGCGCATCGAGCACACCCGGCGCATCGGTGGCCGGGCCGAGGGTGGCGAGGATCTTGGTACGACGTGTCTTGGCCGTCATGGCATGTCTCCGTATATCCAAAACACGCTAGCACAGCCCACACTCGCATCAAGTTGCATACGTATCCACGGATGAGATGAAAGCAAGCGATCCCGTTGAACTGCCGCGTGCCGCGGCCCTTCCCGTACTCGACGGTACGCGTCTGACACTGCGTGCGCATCGCGAAGAGGACCTGCCCGCGTTCTTCGCGCTCTACGCCGATCCACGCGTGACGCGTTACTGGAGCTTTCCCGCGTGGACCGACATCGAGCAGGCGCGCGAGCGCTTCGACGGCGTGCTCGATGGCAACGATCCGGCGCGCATGCTGGGCTGGGCGATCGCGACGCGCGACGACGACCGGCTGATCGGTGGCGTCACGCTTTTCGGCATCAACCAGGCGCAGGGCCGCGCGGAGCTGGGTTACTCGCTGCATACGGACCACTGGGGTCACGGTTACGCGCGTGAAGCGGTCGCGCTCGTGCTCGCGCATGCGTTCGATGTTCTGCACCTGCGCCGCATCGAAGCGGATATCGACCCGCGAAATGCGGCCTCGTGCCGGCTGGTCCAGCGCTTCGGCTTCGTGCACGAGGGCGTGTTGCGCGAGCGCTGGCACGTGGCGGGCGAGCTCTGCGACACGGCGCTGTATGGCTTGCTCGAGCGCGACTGGCGAGCACTGCAGCGCGACGCCGGGGACGTCGCCGCTGACTAGCGCCGTCAACTACAGCACGACTCGCTCAGGCAGCAAGCAACGTGATCAGTTCGAGCGGATCGGCCGCCAGCTGCTGCGCGCCGGCCGCATGCAGCTCCTCGCGCGAACCGAATCCCCACAGCACGCCGATGCCGCGCATGCCGTGGTGCCGGGCGCCGTCCATGTCCATGCGGCGGTCGCCGATCATCGTGCATTCGTCCGCCCGCGCATCCAGGCGTGACAGCGCTTCGGCGATGAGCTCGGGCTTGTGGCTCAAGCTCCCGTCCAGTGTCGCGCCGATGACGTCGACGAAGCGATGGCCGAACGGCAGGCTGGCGATGATTTT
>CADCUA010000218.1 GCA_902805755.1 uncultured Lysobacter sp. | reverse complement strand
GTCGGCCATGTCCGAACCGGAGACGCGGTAGCCGAGCGTGCACATCACTTCGGCGATGCCGCTCATGCCGGTGCCGCCGACGCCGATGAAATGCACGCGCGTGCGGCTGGGGTCGGCCGGAATCGCGAGCTGGGCGGCTTCGCGCAAGCGGTCGCGCAGATAGAGGTTCATGCCGATGGCTCCTGGCGTGCGGACTGCGCAGCCGCGGTTTCAATGACGATGTCGGCAACGCGCTGCGCCGCATCGGGCCGCGCGATCGCGCGTGCGGACTGCGCGAGTGCGAGCAGCTTCGTGCGATCGGCAAGCGATTGCAGCGTGATCGCGAGCTGCGCCGCGAGGTCCTCGTGCTGCGGCAGCAGCAGCGCCGCGCCGCGGTCGACGAGGTAACGCGCGTTCTTGGTCTGGTGGTCGTCCACGGCCTGCGGGAACGGCACCAGCACGCTGCCGACGCCTGCGGCGCACAGCTCGGCCAGCGTCAACGCACCGGCGCGGCAGATGACCAGATCGGCCCAGGCGTACGCGGCGGCCATGTCGGCCATGAACGGCTCGATCGAGGCGGTGATGCCCGCAGCCGTGTAAGCCCGCATCGCATCGTCATGCAGGCGCTCGCCGGACTGGTGGCGGACTTCATACGCGATCGTTGCGGGAAGCGCGGCGAGCGCACGTGGCACCGCGGCGTTCAGTGCGCGCGCGCCCTGGCTGCCGCCGAGCACGAGGATGCGCAGTGCACCGCTGCGATCGGCGAAACGCGCCTGCGGCGGCGCGAGCGCGGCGATCTCGGCACGCACGGGATTGCCGACAACCTCCTCGCGCGCCTGCGGAAAACTGTCGGGGAACCCGGTCAGCACACGCGCGGCGACGCGTGCGAGTACGCGGTTCGTCATGCCAGGCGCGCGGTTCTGCTCGTGCACGATCAGTGGAATGCCCGCGAGCTTCGCGGCCAGCCCGCCGGGACCGGCCGCGAAACCGCCGAAGCTGACGACGGCACCGGGCCTGATGCGGGCCAGCACGGCCTGCGCGGCGCGGACGGCATTGAGCACCTTGAACGGCGCGCCGAGCAACGTGGCGAGGCCCTTACCGCGCACGCCGCGCACCTGGATCGTATCGATGTCGATGCCGTGCGCCGGCACCAGCCGCGTTTCCATTCCGCCCTCGGCGCCCAGCCAGCGCACCGGCACGCCGCGCTCGCGCAGCGCGCGCGCCACGGCGAGGCCGGGGAAGATATGCCCGCCCGTGCCGCCGGCCAGGATCAGCACAGGGCGCGCTGCGGAAGCGGCCGACGTCATCATGCGATGCGCCCCAGCGTCGGTTCGATGCGTTCACGCAGGCGGCTGGTGCCGCGCGCGGCATTGGTCTGCGGCTGCAGCACCGACACATTGCCGCGCGGCGCGCGTGAAGCCGGCGCCGATGGCGTGTTCGCGGAGGCGGACTCCGGGCTGCTGCGCAGGCGGGCGACCTGGCGTCGCGCGCGATCGAGTTCGTACGACACGCGCAGCAGCAGGCCCATCGCTGCGCAGGTCATGAGCACGCTGGAGCCGCCCGACGAGATGAGCGGCAGCGTCAGGCCCTTGGTCGGCAGCAGGCCCAGGTTCACGCCGATCGACACGAAGCTCTGCAGGCCGATCCACAGCGCGATACCGAACGCGCAGTAGCCGGCGAAGTGCCGGCGCATCTCCACGCACTGCAGCCCGATCCAGAACGCGCGCCAGACCAGCGCCGCGAACAGCGCGATCACGGCGCAGACGCCGACGAAGCCGAGCTCTTCGGCGATGACCGCCATGATGAAGTCGGTGTGCGCTTCGGGCAGGTAGGACAGTTTCTGCACCGACGCGCCCAGACCGACGCCGAGCCACTCGCCGCGGCCCACGGCCATCAGCGAATTCGCGAGCTGGTAGCCCGAGCCGAACGGATCGGCAAACGGGTCGACGAACGACGTGAGGCGGCGAACCCGGTACGGCTCGGCAATCGCCACGACCGCAAGGCCGACCATCATCACCACGGCCGGAAGGAACATGCGCGGCATGTTGACGCCGCCCAGGACGAGCATGCCTGCGGTGATTGCGAGCAGCAGCGACGACGACCCGAAGTCGGGCTGGACCAGCAGAATGCCCACCAGCAGTATCGCCACGCCGATCGGCTTGAACATCGCCTTGAGGTCCGCATGGACCTCATCGCTGTATCGCTTGAGGTAGCTCGCAAGCCACACGATGAACAGCAGCTTCACCGCCTCCACCGCCTGGAACGTGCCCATTCCCGGCACCCGGATCCAACGCTTGGCGCCGTTGACGCTGTGGCCCAGACCGGGAATCAGCACAAGCGCCAGCAACACGAAACATGCGAGCAGCAGCCACTGGCTGTACTGCTCGACGATCTTGAGCGGTGTACGCATCATCCATACCGCGAGCCCCAGGCCAACGGCGAGAAAAATCACGTGGCGGGTGAGGTAATAGAACTCGCCGATGCCCTGCTTTTCCCCGACCGACATACCGGCCGAGCCGACCATGATCACGCCCAGGCACGCGAGCGTGCTGGCGATCGCGACCAGCCAGCCGTCGTAACGGCCGCGGATCGCGTCGAGGCGGGTGGCCTGGCGGGCGGAAAGCTCCATCAGCGCACCTTCAACGTGGCGAGGCCGACGAGCACGAGCACCACCGAGATGATCCAGAAGCGCACGATCACGCGCGGCTCCGGCCAGCCCTTGAGCTCGAAATGGTGGTGGATCGGCGCCATGCGGAACACGCGCTTGCCGGTGAGCTTGAAGCTCGCGACCTGGATCATCACCGACAGCGTTTCGACCACGAAGATGCCGCCCATGATCACCAGCACCAGTTCCTGGCGGACGATCACCGCGATCGCGCCGAGCACCGCGCCGAGCGCGAGCGCACCGATATCGCCCATGAACACCATCGCCGGGTAAGTGTTGAACCAGAGAAAGCCGAGGCCCGCACCGGCAATCGCCGCGCAGATGATCACCAGCTCACCGGCGCCCGGCACCTGCGGAATCTGCAGGTATTCGGAGAACACCACGTTGCCGGATGCGTATGCGAACACGCCGAGCGCGCAGGCAACCAGCACGGTGGGCATGATCGCCAAGCCATCAAGCCCGTCGGTGAGGTTGACCGCGTTCGAGAAGCCGACGATCCAGAGGTAGGAGATCGCAAGGAAGAACACCACGCCGGCCGTGCCCACCAGCGGCAGCGCGACGTTCTTGAAGAACGGGATGTACAGCGTGACTGCCGCGGGCGCATCGGCGGTGAAGTACAGGAACAGGCCGGCGCCGATGCCGATGATCGACTGCAGCAGGTACTTCGTACGCGAGCGCATCCCGTTCGGATCGCGCTTGACGATCTTGATCCAGTCGTCCCACCAGCCGATCGCGCCGCAGCTGAGCATCACCGCGAGCACCAGCCACACATAGCGGTTGCGCAGATCGCCCCACAACAGCACGGACGCGACGATCGTGATCAGGATCAGCGCGCCACCCATCGTGGGTGTGCCGGCCTTGGAGAAGTGCGACTGCGGGCCGTCGCTTCGGATCGGCTGGCCGCCCTTGAGCTGGCCGAGGCGGCGGATCACCGCCGGCCCCCACCAAAGCGACAGCGCAAGCGCGGTCAACGCGCTGAGGATGCCGCGGAACGTGAGATAGCCGAACAGCCCGAACGAGCTCTGCAGTTGTTCGAGCCAGCGGAAAAGCTCAAGCAGCATCGGTGGTTTCCTTGCCCGCGCTGGCAGCGTCCGCCGATAGCAGTGCGGTCACAATTCGATCCATCGCGCTGCCGCGCGA
>CADCUA010000217.1 GCA_902805755.1 uncultured Lysobacter sp. | reverse complement strand
GGTTTGCGCCGGACTTCGGGCCCGTGCGTTATCGACACCCGGGCTGCCTCCGTTCCCCTTTCCCTGTTCCCCATTCCCGCTTTCACCAACTCAGTCGTCATTGCCCGCATTGATGCCGCGCCAGTCGCCCAGGCGCGAACGCAGCCGCAGCATGGCCTGGCCGTGGATCTGGCAGACGCGTGATTCGCTGATCGACAACACCGCGCCGATCTCGCGCAGGTTCAGCTCCTGCTCGTAGTAAAGCGACAGCACGAGCTGCTCGCGCTCGGGCAGGTGGCCGATCGCATCGCCGAGCGCGCCGCGGAACTCCATGTCCTCGAACGCGCGCGCCGGCGTGGCGCCGTCGGCGCTCGCGAGGCGCGGTTCGCCGTCATGCTCTTCTGCGTGGGCGTCCAGGCTGAGCAACTGGCCGCGCGCGGCTTCCTCGGTCATCTGGTGGTATTCGGAGATGGTGACGCCGAGCGCAGCGGCGACTTCCTGGGCGGTCGCGGCGCGGCCGGTGGCCTGCTCGACGCCGCGCGTGGCAGCGACCACGTCGCGGTAGCGGCGGTGCACGGAGCGCGGCACCCAGTCGCCACGGCGGATCTCGTCGATCATCGCCCCGCGGATACGGATCGAGGCATAGGTCTCGAACGCGGCGCCCTGGTCGGACTGGAAGTTCTTCCCGGCCTCGATCAGGCCGAGCATGCCGGCCTGGATCAGGTCGTCGACCTCGACGCTGGCGGGCAGCCGCGCGGCAAGGTGGTGGGCGATGCGGCGCACGAGTTCGCCGTGCTTCTCGACAATCGAGGCGGCGTCGTTCGGTCGTGCGGCGGCACGGTACTGGGCAGCAGCCATTGCATTCATGCGGCGGCACTCCGGGCCGGTGTCACCAGCCGTTCAAGGAAAAATTCGACATGCCCGCGCGAGCCCTGCGGTGCCTGCCACTGCGAGGTGCGGCGCGCGATGTCGCGGAACGCGAGCGCGGACGGGCTGGAGGGGAACGCTTCGACGACGGCTTCCTGTCGCTGGATCGCGCGGCGCAGCCATTCGTCGCGCGGAATGGAACCGAGGTGCGAGAGCGTGACGTCGAGGAAGCGCGCGCTCACGCGTTCGAGCTTCTCGAACAGCTGGCGGCCTTCCTGCGGCGAGTTGACCTGGTTGCACAGCACCTGCACGCGGCTCACGCCGCGCTCGCGGGACAGCACCTTGATCAGCGCGTAGGCATCGGTGACCGAGGCCGGCTCGTCGCAGACCACGACAATCACGTCCTGCGCGGCCTGGCAGAACGTCAAAACTCCGTCGGCAATGCCGGCGGCGTTGTCGACGACCATCGTGTCGATCGGCAGGTCGAGCTGGCTGAACGCATGCACCAGGCCCACGTGCTGGGCCGGCGTCAGTTCGGTCATGTGGCGCTTGCCGGAGGCGGCCGGCACCACCCACAGGCCATTGGGGCCTTCGAGGATCGTGTCGGCGAGGTCGCAGCGGCCGGCGATGACGTCGGCCAGCGTGAAGCGCGGGCTCAGGCCCAGCATCACGTCGACGTTCGCGAGGCCGAGGTCGGTATCGAGCAGCAGCGTGCGGCGGCCGGCGTTGACCAGCGACATCGCCAGATTGACCGAGACCGACGTCTTGCCGACGCCGCCCTTGCCGCTGGCGACCGCGATCACGCGCACCGGCGAAGGCGCGGCGGTGGCAGCGGGGCGGGCGGAGTCCGCTGCGGTGTTGTCGTGTCCGTTCATGTCGAGTCCGGTGGGGGCGGCGGAAAAGTCAGGCGACGGCATGGCGGTCCTCGGTCATCAAGGGGTTGTCCGCTGCACGGCGCAGCTTCTCCAGGGTCTGCACGAGGCGTGCCGGGTCGGCCACCTCGATGTCGCTCGGGACGTTCTGCCCCGAGGTCGTGTAGGCCAGGCTCAGGTCCTGCTTCACGATCACCGACAGCGCGGCGCCGAGGCGGCCCGTCTCGTCGGTCTTCGTGAGCACCACGCCTTCCGGCGAGGCCGGGCGGTAGCGGCGGATCGTTTCGGCCATGTCATGCGGATGCGCATTCGCCGGCAGCACCAGCAGGCTGCGCACGCGGCGCGCGGTGCGCAGCCACAGGATCTGGCCCAGCAGCGCGCGGTCGCGTGCGGCGTAGCCGGCGGTATCGACCAGCACCAGCGGGTAGTCGGCCAGCTGGTCCAGCGTCTGGTTCAGGCCTTCGGGGCCTTCGGCTTCGCAGACGGTGATGCCGAGGCGGCGGCCGTGCGCCTGCAGTTGCTCGCGTGCGCCGGGGCGTTCGGTGTCGGTGGTGACCAGCGCGACGTCGCGGGCGCGGTGGCGCGCGGCGAAACGGGCGGCGAGCTTGGCGACCGTGGTGGTCTTGCCGGCGCCGGTCGGCCCGACCAGGGCCACCACGCCGCCTTCGTCGATCGGCTCGGCGCGGTTGACCATGATCATGCGCGCGAGCTCGGCGAACATCGGCTCGCGGGTTTCCGCTGGTGCGAGGTGCGCGTCGATGCGGCTGGCCACGCTCTGGGCGACGCTTTCGTCGCAGCCGCAGGCGACGAGCGTGTCGAACACGTGCGCGCGGCCGGCCGAACCGCGCAGGCGCTCGATCGCGTACTGGTCCATCTGCCGCTCGATCAGCTCGCGCATCATCGAAAGCTCGGTGCGCATCGCGACCAGCGCCGGGTCTTCGACCGGCGCGGCCACGGCACGCAGCGTCGGAGTCTCGATGCGGACGTCGTTCGCTACCGGTGCAATGGTTTCGTGGCGCAGCTCGGGGACGACGACCGTGACCGGCTCGACGACCGCGACCGGTGCGGTGATGACCGGAGCAGGCGCCGGTGGCGTTGCGGCTTCAATGGGTGCCACGGCTGCCGGGACTTCGGGCAGCGCGTTCGTGTTCTGTTCCTCGGCATTGAGGCGCGCGAGCAGTGCACGGAATTCTTCGCCATGTTCGACGGCCGGTGCAGCCGGCGCGCGCGACGCATCGATGAAGCCCTGCGCCGTGAAAACATCTTCGTGCGCGGTCAAGGCCGATGCACGCGTGGGCGCAGCAGCATGGTTCGCGGCTGCAGCCATGGCCAGCGCCGGCTCGGCGTCATTGGAATGATCGAGACGGAACACCGCACGTGCCCGCGCGGCCAGCGCATCGCGCGGCGGGCTGGCCGACAGCGCGGCGATGATCGCGTCGGCGCGGGACGCCCCGGCCGGCTCGGCAGCGCGCAGCGGCGCGTGCAGATTCGTGGGGGCCTGTGTCGCGTTTGCTTCCTGACGCGGCGCGGGCGCGCGCTGCGGAGCAGGCGCCGGGACTTCCGCAAGACCCGGCGCGGCGGCGCGCAGCGCCTGCTGCACCAGCGCTTCGTCGTAATCGGTCGCCGCGACCACTTCGATGCCCTGCGGCGTGACCCGGTTCGACAGGATCACCGCGTCCGGGCCCTGTTCGTCACGCACCATGCTCAGCGCGGTGCGCATGTCGGGAGCGATGAAGCGCTTGATTCTCATGCGGCGGATCCTTCGAGCAGGCGGCAGGTGCGGACGTTCGTGCAGGGACTCCTGCAACCGCCGTGCCTGAGCTCGGTGACGGGATGGCGACGGGGGTTGGACCGGATCGCTTGGGCTCGCCGAGACGCTAAGGGGCGCTCGCCAGACTTACGAGCCGGCGGGTCGATCGGCGCGGATTTTTTCGTTGCACGAAGCCGATGCTGGGAGCCCGAGACCTGTTACCGGGGTGGTCGGTTCGTTGAGTTGCCTACGGACTGTTGCCTTTGCCGTGTTGAACGCAACAGCTTCCGCCTGTCGGCGGGTCACTTTTCTTTGCTGG
>CADCUA010000216.1 GCA_902805755.1 uncultured Lysobacter sp. | reverse complement strand
GGGCGCGAACTCGCGCGCCATCAGGTTGTAGATCGCACCGCCGGCAAGACCGGTGTAGACCTGGGGATCGCGGGCCCAGCCCTGGAAGGTCTGGACATGCCAGATGTCAGAACGCAGCTGGTTGCGCAGGATCAGCGCGTCGACCTGGTTCTCGCGCGACAGCGCCGCGGCGTTGAGCGTGTCCAGCTCCGCGAGCAGTGCGGTGCTGAAGTCGACAAGCTTCTGGCGGCCGGCGGGGCCGAGATCGTCCAGGCGCTCATCGAAGCGGTGGTCGCCCAGCTGCGTGGCGGCCACCGGATTGAGCTGCATCCAGCCGTCGAGCCAACGGCGGGAAATTTCCGCGAAGCGCGCATCCGGCGTGGCTGCGCTCGCCTGCGCAGGAGACGCGGTTGGGGAGGGTGTACCGGGGCCGGGCATGCTCTGGCAGCCGGCGAGCGCAAGGGTGAGCAGGGCAGTGGCGGGTAGAACACGCATGGCGGGGTCCGGTGCTGGAAAAGCCAGAGCATACGGTGCGCCCGACGAATGGGTTTGCAAGGCGGCTGAGCGTTACTTCTCGAACACGCCGCGCCTGCGCATGCCATCGCGAGGCAGCCGGGCTGACGCCGGGATCACCACACCGGTGCTACCTGTCGGCGCGAAGCGTCCGGGCGGACGTACTGGAGAGCGCAATGGATCCCATCGCGATGTTGCAGGCGTCGAGCCTGATGTTTCTGCTGACGGCACTGGGCGGCCTGGTCATGGCCGGCATCCGCTTCGCGGGGCGGCGAAACCCGCCTTCATGGCTGGCAATGGCGCACGGGCTTCTCGCGGCAGCGGGCCTCACCCTGCTCGTTTACGCGGTGCTGGTCAGCGATGTCCCGCGCTCGGCCGTCATTGCGGCGGTGCTGTTTGTCCTGGCATCGGCGGGCGGCGTCGTGTTGAACCTGGCTTACCACCTCAGGGGCGTGCCGTTGCCGAAATCGCTGACGATCGTCCACGCGCTGCTGGCGGTCGTCGCGTTCGCGCTGCTGCTCTCGGCATCGTTCGCCTGATTGCCGATGCGCAGGTTCGTCCAGGCATTCGACCCGGACGCATTGCCGGGCACGCTGCCGGCGGACCTCGCTGTCCGCCTCGCGGACGCACCGCCCCGGTACAACATCGCGGTACGAAAGCCGGCCGCGATTATTTTCGATCGCGGTGACGGCGCGTGCGTGGAGGACTTCGACTGGGGGCTGATCCCGCGCTGGTCCGCCCTGCCCGAAACGAAGTACACGACGGTCACCGCGCGACTCGATCGCGCCCCACGAAGCCGCATCTTCCGCCGCCCGTGGGAAAGCCAGCGCTGCGTCGTCCCGATGACGGGCTATTACAAATGGGACCGGTCGACGCGGCCGGCGCGCCCGTATTTCATCCAGTCCGCGAACGGCGAAGCACTGTTCGCAGCAGGGCTGTGGGATCACTGGGAGAAGGGCGAGCCGCAGGTGTATTCGTTCGCGATGCTCACGCATGCGAACCGCGCGATACCCAGCCCGCTGGTGCCCGACGGTCCGCTGTTCCTGCCGCCTTCCAGGATCAGCGAGTGGATCGCGGGCCCAAGCCTTGCGACGCGCTTCCTCGCTGCGATGGTCCAGCCAAAGCTGGAGGCGTATCCCGTCTCGCGCAGAATCAAGAGCCGCGACGTCGACGACTACACGCTGCTCGAGCCTGCAGACCCGGCAGAGGAAGCAGGATCGGGAACCGACGAAGGCGACTTCGAAGATGAAGGCGATTAGCTGTCCGGAGCGAAGTGCGGAACGCATCGCGCAGAGGCCACTGGCCAACCGGTGAATCGGTTTTCACATGGTGGCGCGGGGCCCCTGCCTGGCGCAGCGGGGATCACCCCCCGGACACAGCTTCCGCCGCATCGAACGGACGCAAAAGATCAACGCTGCGTTGACCGCAGCCGCTCCAGCTTCGCCATGTACTGCTCCTGCGTTGTCCCGGCACTGAGCTCGTGAGCGCGCGTCAGTGCCCGGTCTGCGCGCCGCAGTTCGCCGGACTGGAGATAGGCACGCGCCAGGCCGTAGTGGAAGCGGTGCTCGCGAGGATGGATGGCGATCGCGCGCCGGTAGTGCTGCACGGCGCGTGGGTAGTCACCTTTTTTCTCGTTGTCGAGCGCGATCTGGAACTGATGGAACGGGTCCTTGAGCTGCACCGTATCCAGCTGCCGACGATAGGCGCTGGCTTTGGCAGCATCGCCGCTGCGCTGGTAGAGCCCTGCGATGTTGAACAATGTGGCCGAATGGGTCGGGTCGATCTCAAGCGCACGACGGTAGCTGCGTTCGGCGGCGGTCACATCACCGCTTCGCGCAAGCAGCACGCCCGCGTTGCTCCAGCTCGACGCATAGCCCGGATCGAGTTGCAGCGACATCGTCATGTACGGCGTTGCCTCCGATGCGCGTCCCGCGCCGCTCAACTCTGCCGCGCGATTGTTGTAGTACATCGCCAGCAGCCGCCCGTCAGCGATCTTCTCCGGTGGTTTCTGGGTCAGTACCGAGTCCTGTGCGACGTCCACCGAGAAGCGCCGCTGGTCCACGGCGACGCCTGCATTGACATGGTTGGTGCGGTAGACGACGCCGCCATCCAGCCTCCATGCCAGAGTGTTCTCCATCGCCTGTCCGTACGCGTTCAGGCCGGCTTCGCGCGCCAGAGCGACGGCGAGCAGCGTGAATGTCAGGCAGTTGCCGCGCCGCGTCTGGTAAGCCTCGGCGACCGTATGCGTTGCATCGGCGTCGTAGGTCAGGCCCAGACCGGAGGGTTTGAAAATGAAATCGACGACCGCTTCGAGCCGTCGCTGTTCCGACGGCCCCGCCGCTCGCAGCCGCCCTTCGAACTTCGACTGCAGTTCGGCAGGAATCGCGAGCACCGCGTGCGGTGCCAGCGGCGGTGGTGCTGTGCGCTCATCGGTTATCGCGCTGGGCTCGGACGCTGCAAGCGCGGCCGCTAGAAACAGGATGGCCATGCGGGCCTTCCCTCCGCGCATCGTCGCGGCTCAGTTGGGTGACTCGAGTCTAGACCTCTCAGGCCGCCGCACTGCGACCTGGCGCAGGTTTCACAAACCTGCAGTTCACGTCAGTCCTCAGGAACTGCCTGCCTCACGGCCTCAAGCACGGCCGTAAGCGCCGCGAACCCGCGGGCTCTCGGGGCAGAGCACCCTCGGGGCCTGCAGTCCGGGGCCCGCCTGCAGCCGCTTTCAATGCACGCGCGGCGTTCCGTCCGGCGTGCCGTCGGTCGGGTCTATCGCGGCATACGCCGGGTATTCGGCGTCGTGCACGTGCCGCAGGGCCTCTAGCACGGGGGCGTCCAGTCGCTCCAGGTTGAGCACGACCTTGCCCGAGTGCACGTCACGCACGGCCTCAAGCGGCAAGGTGAAGTCGCCGGCGTTCTGGATGTTCACCACGACGCCGTTTTCGTTGACCTCGCGCACCGCTCCCACACCGACGCCGCCATCGGCAACGAACAGCATCTGGCCCACTTCAAGTTGTTCGCGCATCTCATCACCTGTGTCTGGTGCCGGCACGCGTGATTCGCCGGCGCAGGGTGATGATGGGGCTGCATGCTGTTGCTTCCGGGTGAATGCATGGGTCAAGGACGCGGGAATGTTCCTGCAGCACCGGGCCATGCGGTCGGCGCCGTATTTGAACGTCCAGTCAGCTTGAAGATGGCGCGGCACATGGTGCGGCGCGCGCGTCATTAAGCCGGTGTGCGGCAGCCGGACTTGTGACTGCCTGTAAAGTGCATGTTCCACCACGTCGCGCCGGCAGTTTCCCG
>CADCUA010000215.1 GCA_902805755.1 uncultured Lysobacter sp. | reverse complement strand
GTTTGTTGCCATGGGAATCGAGGTCGCACGCGAGCGGCACGGCTTCGACTACGACGATGCGGACGCCGTCGCCAAGCAGCTTGCGCGGGTGCGATCGGAAGTCCTCGCATCGAAGGACCATCCGGCCCTGCTGATGTGGATTGTCGGCAACGAGCTCAATCTGGAGGCCACGAACCCGGCCGTCTGGGACGCCGTCAACCAGATGGCGGAAATGATCCACGAGGTCGACCCGAACCATCCGGTCATGACCACGCTCGCCGGGATGGACCCGGCTGTCGTCGCACAGGTGAAGCGGCGTGCGAAGGCACTAGACCTCATCGGTATCCAGCTCTATGGCGATCTGGAGCACCTGCCGCGCATGCTGCGCGAGAGCGGGTGGACGGGGCCCTACGTCGTTACCGAGTGGGGGCCTACGGGCCATTGGGAAAGCCCGGTGACGGAGTGGGGCGCGCCAATCGAGGACGACAGCTCGCGCAAGGCCAGCCTGCTCATCAAGCGGTATCGGGACGTCATCGCTGCCGATACCCGACAGGGGCTTGGCTCGTTCGTTTTCCTGTGGGGACAGAAGCAGGAACGTACGCCTACCTGGTATGGCCTGTTCACGGATTCGGGTGCAGCGACCCCGGGCGTCGATGCGATGCAGTATCTGTGGACGGGCAGCTGGCCCGGCAATCGCGCCCCGGCAATAACACCGCTGCAGATCGATGGGCGCGCTGCCGTCAACGGCATCCGGCTCGATGCGGGGCGCAGCTACCGCACGCGGGTCCGAGCGACCGATCCCGACGGCGACAAGCTCGCCTACCGCTGGACAGTGCTGGAAGAGAGCCGCTCCAAGGCCGTCGGCGGTGACCGCGAAGAGATGCCCGAGCGGATCTCCGTTGCGATAAGGCCCGGGCGCGCGGGCGCCATCACGTTTGAGGCGCCAGCAGCGCCGGGCGTCTATCGACTGTTCGTGGAGGTCGTCGATAGCCGCGGCCACGCCGCGTATGCGAATGCCCCGTTCCAGGTCCCGCCGCAGGATGGCGCAGGCGCCGGAACGCGGCCAAAGCCCGTCCTCGATTGACAACGCTGTCAGACACCGTCCAATAATCCACCAGCCCCGTGTCGTGCGCGGGTCTTTCAGATCCGAGAGGAGCAAACCCCCGATGCGATCCCTGACCCGGCGAGATTCCCGAAACCGCGCGAAAGTGCAGGCCGTGCGCGCGCTTGCAGGCGTCTGCCTCGTAAGCATGCTTCCTCTGGCAGTGCTGGCAGCGCAAGCCGGCGACCAAGGGGCAGGTAGTGGCACGTCCACCGCGAATCCTGCGGCGTGGCCCGAGATGTCTTCGCCAATCCGGCCCGATGCGAAGCTTGAGAAGCAGATCGCGAACCTGCTGGCGTCGATGACGGTGGAGGAGAAGGTCGGCCAGATCGTGCAGGGTGACCTGGGAAGCCTGACGCCGGACGATGTGCGGACGTACCACCTGGGTTCGGTGCTTGCAGGCGGCAATTCCGACCCGGGCGCGCGCTACAACGCGACGGCGAAGGAGTGGCTCGCACTGGCCGACGCGCTGTACGCCGCATCGGTCGACAAGCGCAACGGGGCCAAGGGCATCCCGGTGCTGCTCGGCATCGACGCCGTGCACGGGCACAACAACGTCGTCGGCGCCACGCTGTTCCCGCACAACATCGGCCTGGGTGCAGCGAACGATCCCGCACTGGTGCGCCGCATCGCGCAGGCGACGGCGGCGGAGCTGCGGGCGACCGGCTTCGAATGGACGTTCGCGCCGACCGTGACGGTTCCGCGCGATGACCGCTGGGGGCGCACGTACGAAGGCTATTCGGAAGATCCCGCGCTCGTCGCACGATACGCAACCGAAGTCGTCGAAGGCCTGCAGGGCGAGGTCGGGTCGAAGCAGTTTCTTGATGAGTCCCATGTGGTCGCGTCCGCCAAGCATTTCATCGGCGATGGCGGAACACACGAGGGCAAGGACAAGGGCGACACGCGGGTCAGCGAAGCGGAGTTGCGCGACGTGCATGGCGCGGGTCACATCGCGGCACTGAAGGCCGGCACGCAAACCGTGATGGCATCGTTCTCCGGCTGGAACGGGCAGAAGATGCACGGCAACCAGAGCCTGCTGACCGATGTGCTCAAAAAACGCATGGGCTTCGACGGCTTCGTGGTGGGTGATTGGAACGGGCACGGCGAGGTCACCGGCTGCACGAACGAAAGCTGCGCGGCGGCCGTCAATGCCGGCATCGACATGTTGATGGCGCCTGACAGCTGGAAAGGCATCTACACGAATACCGTCGCGCAGGTCCGCTCGGGGGAAATTCCGATGCAACGCCTGGACGACGCAGTCGCCCGCATTCTGCGAGTGAAGCTGCGCCTGGGCCTGTTCGATGCAGGTGCGCCGTCCAAGCGCGCGCTCGGCGGCAGGTTCGACCGCCTCGGCAGCACCGAGCACCGCGCGCTGGCGCGCGCCGCCGTGCGGCAGTCACTGGTGCTGCTGAAGAACAATGGTCGCCTGCTGCCCTTGAGCCCGGCGCGAAACGTCCTCGTCGCCGGCGATGGCGCGGACAACATCGGTAAACAGGCGGGCGGCTGGACGCTGAGTTGGCAGGGCACCGGAACCAAGCGCGAAGACTTCCCGAATGCGGAGTCGATCTGGTCGGGCATCCAGGCGGCGACCAGGGCCGCGGGCGGAAATGCGGAGCTCTCCGTGACGGGAGAGTTCAAGCAACGCCCGGACGTGGCGATCGTCGTCTTCGGCGAAGAGCCGTATGAGGAGTTCCTGGGCGACATCCCCAATCTTGCGTATCAGCCTGGCAAGGAGCGCGACCTTGCGCTGCTGCGTCGCCTCAAGAAGGACGGGATTCCCGTCGTCGGCGTTTTCCTTTCGGGGCGTCCACTCTGGATGAATCGTGAGATCAACGCGAGTGATGCGTTTGTCGCCGCATGGCTGCCGGGTTCGGAAGGCGGCGGCGTCGCCGATGTGCTGTTCAAGGCGGCTGACGGAAAGGTCGGCTACGACTTCACCGGGCGGTTGCCGTTTTCATGGCCGAAGTCCGCGACGAGCACGCCGCTCAATGCAGGCCAGGCGAAGTACGAGCCGCAGTTCGCGCTTGGCTACGGGCTGAGCTATCGCGAGCCGCGTCAACTCGAAGCGCTGCCCGAAGAGTCCGGCCTCAAGCACGGTGGCGCCGAGCCCGGCGTCTACTTCGCGCGTGGCAAGGTGGCCCCGGGTTGGTCGCTGCATGTCGCGGACGATGGCACTGCCGGGGTGGCGGTCCAGCGTCTGCCGACCGGCGACCTTGCCCGCAACGTCGTGGTCAGCGCGACGGACCACAATGCACAGGAAGACGCACGCCGACTGCAATGGCGTGGCAAGGGACGTGGGCGCGCCTGGCTGCAGGCCGACAACCCCTTGGACCTCACCCGCGAGAGCATGGCGGGCGCCTCGCTGGTCGCAACGGTCAAGGTCAACACCAAGCCGACCACACCTGTGCAGCTGACGGTGCAATGCGGCACCGGGTGCGAAGGCAGCGTCGACGTGGGTGACCTGCTGTCGAAAGCACCTTCCTCGGCGTGGACCCGGATTGCGGTGCCGCTCACGTGTTTCGCGCGTGCAGGGGCAGATCTCACGCGCGTGTCGGGCGTGTTCGATCTTTCGGCTGAGGGTCCTCTGGACCTGTCTGTGTCGAGCATCGTGCTGGGGACTGAAAGCGACCAGACGCTGGTTTGCCCCGCGCGCTAAGCCCGCTGCACCGCAGCAACTTTGCCGTCGACATCCCGTTGTTTCGAAGCTTTTCA
>CADCUA010000214.1 GCA_902805755.1 uncultured Lysobacter sp. | reverse complement strand
ACGCGAAGTGTACGGCGCCCGCGGCGATCAGCCGGAGCGCCAGCGGCCGCTGCCATAATCGCCGGATGGATTCCGCCTGGATCACCGCCGCGACCGCATGGATCAGCGCGCACCCGACCGCCGCCGGCATGCTGATCGCATTGATCGCGTTCTGCGATGCGTTGGTGGTGGTGGGCATCGTGGTACCGGCGCTGCCGCTGCTGATCGCGGTCGGCACGCTGGTGGGTCTGGGCCACATCAATGGACCGTACGCGGCGGGCTGCGCGGCGCTGGGAGCGTTCGTCGGCGACGCGCTGAGTTACTGGGTGGGCCGCCGCTGGGGGCCGCAGCTTCGCCAGCGCTGGCCGTTCTCGCACTACCCGCAGTGGCTGGATCGCGGCGAATCGATGTTCCGCCGCCATGGCACCAAGAGCATCTTCACCGCGCGCTTCGTGGGCGCGGTGCGGCCGTTCGTGCCGGCGATCGCGGGCATGTTGCACGTGCCGTTCCAGCGCTATGCATTGCCCAGCGCCGTTGCTTGCGTGGGCTGGGCGGTGCTGTTCCTGGCGCCGGGCTGGCTGCTGGGGGCGTCCTACGATGCGGTCGCCGCGGTGGCCGACCGGCTCGCGCTCGCGCTCGGCGCGCTGCTGGTCGCGCTCGGCATCGTCTGGGCGCTGGTGCTCTACACCTGGCGCTGGTTCGCCGAACACGCCGATGACCTGCTCGCGCGCACGCTGCGCTGGACCCGCGATCATCCGCGGCTGGGGCGGTACGCGGCGGCGCTGATCAATCCCAATCGCCCGGAATCGCCGTCGCTGCTGTTGCTCGCGGTGTGCCTGCTCGGCATCGGCTGGGCCTGGTTCACGCTGCTGGCTTCGCTGCTCGCGAGTGGCGGGCCGCTGGCGCTGGACCACCGTATCCACCGCGTCATGCACGACCTGCGCAACCCGCTCGCCGATCACCTGATGGCCGCGCTCGCGAGCCTGGGCGATGCGCAGGTGCTCGGCGCCGCGGCGGTGGTCGCGCTGGCTTACCTGCTGTGGCGGCGACGCTGGATGGCGGCGGCGCACTGGATGTCGGCGCTGGTGTTCGGCCTGGCGCTGACGGCGATGCTCGATGCGGCGATCGACATGCCGCGCCCGGATACCGCGCCGGCCGGCTTCGGGTTCCCGTCGGTGGCGGTGACGATGACGACGATCGTGTTCGGCTTCTTCGCCGTGCTGATCGCGCGCGAGCTGCCGGGCCGGCGCCGCGTTTGGCCGTATCTGGTCGCCGGCATGGTCACGACGGTGGTGGCGTTCGCGCGGCTGTACCTCGGCGCACACTGGCCCAGCGATCTGGTCGGCGGCACGCTGTTCGGCATCCTGTGGCTGCTCGCGCTCGGTATCGCCTACCGGCGCCACGTGGCGCGGTCGTTCTGGATCCAGCCGCTGAGCTGGCTGTTCTACGGCACGTTCGTGCTCGCTGCGCTGTGGCACGCGCCGCGCGCGGCCGATAACCTGCTCGCGCAGTTCACGCCGACGGCGCCCGCGCAGGTATTCGGCGCGCAGCAATGGTGGACCGATGGCTGGGCCCGTCTGCCCGCCCAGCGCAGGGAAAGCGACCCGCGCAGGCGCTGGGCACTGGACCTGCAGGTGGCCGGCCCGCTGCAGCCGGTGCAGGCGCGGCTTGAAGCGCTGGGCTGGCGGGCGCAGCCGCGTGCGGGCTGGGTGGACGCGATCGCGCTGCTGGACGACGACGCTTCCATCCACGAACGCGCGGTCCTGCCGGCCACGCTCGACACGCAGGCCGAGGCGCTGCTGCTGTTGAAGGCCGGGCGCAATCCGCGTGAACTGCTCGCCGTGCGGTTCTGGCACGCGCCGGCACGACTGGAAAACGGCGAGCCGGTCTGGCTTGCATCCACGCAGACGCTCACGCTGACCCAGCCGCTGGGCATCGTGGCCCTTTGGCGTCCGGCGCCGGACGAGGCACGCACGCATGCGATCGTGCGGCAGGCGCTTGCCGGGTTCACTGTCCGGCAGTCACCGCATCCCCATGGCGGTGCGTCGGTGATACGCGTGTACACGGGAAGCTTGCAACTCGCCCCGACCGCGCCGGCGGAGCGCTGATTCGCCGAAGGCGGGTTCGCTTGCGCGGCGCTAGCCCGCGAGGATCAGCAACTGCTCCATGCGTTCGTACGCCTCCTCGATCTGCAGCAGCATCTGTCGTTGCGTCGCCGACAGCGGCAGCAGTTCGGCGAGGCGCCAGCTGACCCATTCCGCGTCTTCCAGCCGCGCCCCGGACACGCCCGCATGCTCACCGCCGGTGCGATCCAGCGCGTGCTGCAGCACGGTCACCAGTGCACTGTGCTCAGGAACTACGCGTTTGGGCCCTTCAGGCTGGAACCACTGCACCTCGGCCACCTGCAGGCCGTTGTCGCGCACGCGCAGCCGCTGCGCACGGAAGCGCCGCCCGCCGCGTACTTTCAGCGTGAGCAGGCCGTCCCCGTCGCTGTCGAAATCCTCGATCAACGCCTCGGTGCCGATCGCGGCAGGCACGGCGGGGCGGCCGGCCTCATGGCCCTCCAGGATCAGGCAGATGCCGAACGTGCGCCCGCTTCGGCCGCACTCGCGCACCAGGTCGAGGTAACGGGCTTCAAACACCCGCAGGCCCATCGACGCGCCCGGCAGCAGGACGGCGGACAACGGAAACAGCGGCAGCGTTTCGACGGACATCGACGTCTCCGCGGCATGTGTTCTGAAATAAAAGCCGACGGGTGTCCGTGCCGACGTGAAGCCGGGCATGTTTCCAGCGCGCGTCGCGTGGTCGTTTGACGTCGGCCCGCGCACCGGTGGTGCCATGCAGGCCATGGCCGCTTGGAGATGCGCCTTGCGCGTTGGCGCGGTCTCCCGCGGATGAGCAGGCAGGCAGCGCGAGGAACGTCCGGCGCCCGGCCCGCATGCGGACGGACCGCGCCGCAACCGCGGCATACAGGCTGGAGCGCGGGCGTTCGCGGGTTCATGCCCCGCTCCACGCGAAGGCCCGGACCCGCGACGCGACGCGCCGCCTGCGTTAGCCCTGCAACGCGGCCAGGAAGCGCCGCGGAGCGCCGTCGAAGCCGCCGTTGGACATGAACACCACATGGTCGCCCTGCTGCACGCATTCGCGCAGCGTTTCGATCAGGCGGTCGACATGCGGCGCGGTCACGCCGCGCCCGCGCAGCCCGCCCACGACCTTGCCCGCATCCCATGCCAGTTCGGGCCGGTGCAGGAACACGACTTCATCGGCGAGGTCCAGCGACGGCGCCAGCGCCTCCGCATGCGCGCCCAGGCGCATGGAGTTACTGCGCGGCTCCATCGCCACGACGATGCGCGCCGCACCCACTTTTGCGCGCAGGCCGGCCAGCGTCGTCGCGATCGCGGTCGGGTGATGGGCGAAGTCGTCATAGACGGTGATGCCGTCATGCGTGCCGATGACTTCCATGCGGCGCTTCACGCTGCGGAAGTTCGCGAGCGCCGGCAGCACGCTCGCCGCGTCCACGCCGACCGCATTGATCGCCGCCAGCGAGGCCAGCGCGTTCATCACGTTGTGCCGCCCGAGCAGGGGCCAGCGCACTTCGCCGATCTCCACCCCGTCGTGCACGACGACGAACGCACTGCCATCGTCCTGCGTGAGCCGTGCGGTCCAGTTGAAGCCGGCCGACGCCGCGGCGCCCGTATCGGCGCGGTCGCCGTGCATTTCCTGCGGCGCGGACTGCGGGATCAGGCTGGCGTCGAGGCCAAATGTCTCGACTGGCGTCCAGCAGCCCATCGCCAGCACTTCGGCGAGGTAGCGGTCTT
>CADCUA010000213.1 GCA_902805755.1 uncultured Lysobacter sp. | reverse complement strand
CTGCGGGCCTGCGTGGTCGAACGCGACGGCCGTGTGGGTCTCTTTATCGAACGTGGGCCGGACCTGCTTGCCGCGGTGCTCGGTGTGTTGAAGGCCGGCGCTGCGTTTTTGCTGCTGGATCCGGCCGGGCCTGCCGATCGCCTGAGCGCCGTTGCGGAGGATGCGCACCTGGCGGCGCTCGTCACTCAGAACGAGCTCGGTGAGCGCATCGCGAGCGGCGACGTGCGCGTACTGCGCCTTCCCGGGGACATCGACCTTGATGCGAGTGGCCGCCCGCTGCCGGAGGACGAGCATCAGGCTGCAATCTCCGCATCGACCGCGTACCTGGCCTACGCGCCCGACGCGGCCGGCGGGCCCACAGTCGTAGCGGTGTCGCATCGCTCGCTCGTGAATCACCTCACCAGCATGGCAGTGCGGCCGGGTTTCACCAGCTACGACCGGCTCGTCGCCGTAAGTCCGGTGAGCTCGGACATCTCGATCCTGGAGTTGCTGCTGCCACTGGTTTCGGGCGGCTGCGTCGTGCTCGCCGGCTCCGCGGATCTGCAGGACGGCGCGTCGTTGCGGCAGCTGGTCGAAAGCAGCCGCGCAACCGCGATGCAGGCTGTGCCGTCGGTCTGGAGTGCGTTGCTGGACGCGGGTTGGCCCGGCGGTCGTCGCTTCAAGGCGCTGTGCGGTCGTGGGCCGCTGTCGCCGGAACTGGTGGCCGCATTGCACGCACGCGTCGGCGAGCTGTGGCACATGTATGGGGTCGCTGAAGCAACCATCTGGTCCGCGTGCGCGCGCCTGACGCCGGCGATGCGGGACATGCCACTCGGCAAGCCGATTGCGAACACCCGGATCCACGTGTTGGACCGGGACCTGCGCCCGTGTCCGATCGGCGTGCCTGGCGAGCTCTGGATTGCAGGCGACGGGGTCGCGTTGGATTACCCGAATCGCGACGAGCTCGCTGCCGGGTACTTTCATGTCGATCCGCGCAGTGAAGCCGGTGAATGCATGGTTCGTACGGGCGATCTGGGTCGGTGGCGTAACGACGGCATGCTCGAATACATCGGCCGGGCGGATGCGCACCGCAGCACGTGGCAGGACGGCGATGAACACCACGTGCCCTGACACGTCGCGGTTTCTCGCGCGCATGTATGCGGCGGCGGCGTGTTCGCCGCTGTACGCGGCGCCGCCGCGGCGGGCCCGCCCGCTACGGCTCCTCCTGGTCGCGCCCGACCGCGTGCCCGCGTGGCTGTGGACATTCCTCTGCCTGGCCGCGGACACGATGTGGCTCAATGTCACGGTTCTACCTGTCGTGGGCGCGCGACTGCCCGATGTCCCTGACGTGCCGCTTGGGGTCCGCATGTTTCTCGGACTCGAGGGCCTGTATCGACGTCGCGCGAGTACGACGCTGTCGCCTGTCACTGTGCACGCGCGCGGTGGCGTCGGCCTGGCTTCGCCGATCGCGCCGGACGCAAGTCCTCAACACTTGAAATCACGCATCCGCGAACTGCGGCCGGACCTCGTGCTGTCGCTTGCGCCGCACTCGTGGTCGGCGATTCTGAGCGACGCCGCAAAGTACGGCTGCTGGGAGATTGATGCGGGTCTGGTGGACCCGGCGCGGGCCGGCGTTTCCCTGATGCTCCCCGTCATTCGAAACGAATCCACCACCGAGCTCACTCTTGAGCTTGAAGGCGCCCCGCTGGCGCCGTGGGGCCACGCGAGAAGCGTGGGTGCCACTCGTCGCGGAGCATTCGCCTTCCAGCGTGACGGCGCGTTCCGCAAGTTGCCACTGCTGTTGCTGCGCATGCTTCATCGATTGGCGGCGGACGATTTCGTTCCGCCGCGCCGCGTCGCGAGGCTGCGCATTGCGAGCCCGGCAATGCCGCGCTCCGCGGACGCGATGCACGCGCTTTTCGCCACGTTGGGCGCCACGCTTCGCTGGCAGGTCGAGAAGAGCCGCCCGGACGTCCCGTCATTGCTGGTGGTGAGGGATGCCCACGCGCCACTGGATCCCTCGACACCGCGCGTTGGTGATGCATTGTCCCTGCAGGCGCCCGGCAACACCCGCTGGGGCGACCCATGCGCGGTGGAAGCACAAGGGCGACGGTTCATTTTTGTAGAAGAGTCGGGCGGACGGAACACGGGCGAGATCGCCTGTCTCGAGGTGCATGGAAGCACGGCCTCGCGCGTTGGCGTTGCGCTGGAAGAAGAGTCGCGCGTCGGCTATCCGCAGGTGTTCGAATGGCAGGGCCACTGGTACATGACGGTCGAGTCCAGTGCGCTCAAGCGCGTGAGCCTGTACCGCGCGACGCGATTTCCACTGGGTTGGGAGCGGGTCGCCGACCTGATCCGCGACCGGGTCTGCGCCGACCCGACGTTGTACTTCCACGACGGCCGCTGGTATCTGTTCGCAACCGTGTCCGAAAACCGCAACGGCACCTGCGACGAGCTGTTCCTGTTCGTTTCCGATGAGCTTTGCGGACCGTTCGAGCCCCACCCGGCGAACCCGATCGTGAGTGACGTACGTCGCGCACGACCGGCAGGCCGTCTTTTCAGGCACGGCGGCAGGCTGATCCGCCCCGCCCAGGACTGCGCATCGCACTATGGTTCGGCAGTGGTATTCAACGAGGTGCTGGTGTTGAGCCCGACGCATTACGAGGAGCGCCCGCTTTCGCGGCTGGCGTTCGGGTCGGAGCATGGGCCGTTCGCTTGCCATACCTACAGCAGGACGCCGACGTTCGAGGTTCTGGATGCATACGGACACGCAACCAACGCCTTGCCGCGCATCGAAGTGCTACCCCCGTCGCATACGATGCCCGTCGATGCGAACCAACCGGTCGATATCGACCTTCCCGCCGGGTTTCCCCCGGCTGCCGATAACGGGCGCCTGTACGGCTTGTCCCCCGGCTCCGACTGACTGCCTCGATGACATTCAACCAGGACGGCGCACCGCCGCCGGACAGCCCCGATGACGCGGTAGTGCCGCCGCGCGCGACGCCGCCGCAGAAGCGCCCGACCGTCGCCACCCATTACATGCGCTATTCGCTAGGCAGCGTGCTGGTGATGGTAGCGGGCTTTGTCTCGTTCCCCATCCTGACCCGCCTGCTGGACAACACGCAGTACGGGATCATGGGCTACTACAACACCTGGGTGCTCGCGGCCATCGCGTTCGCGAAGCTCGGGGGCCAGCACGCGATCATGCGTTTCTATCCGCATGACGGCGACCGCGCGCGCTACGCGCACTTCAGCACCAATCTTGTCGTGTTGCCGATGGCGTTGTCGTTCACGCTGTGGGCACTCGTGTCCGGCGGACTGCTGGCCTGGCAAATGGCCGGGCGCGCACAGTTCTCGTCGGTGTTCTGGTGCGTGGTGCTGCTGACACCGGTGCTGGTGATGGGCAGCTTCGTGCAGATGGTGGTGCGCGCAAGTGAGCGCTCCGGCATCGTGATGGCAACGCGCGTGCTCGGGAAATTTCTCGAGCTCGGGCTCGTGCTCGCATTCGTCATCTGGATCGAGCGAAGCGCGCTTGCTGTGTTCGAAGGCCGGCTCGTTGCCGGCGCCGTGCTTCTCGCGTATTTCGTGTTCTGGTCGGTTCGAAACCTCACGTTTTCGTTCAAGTCGATCGATGCGGCGGCGGTGGCAAGTTCGCTGAGCTACGGCCTGCCGCTGATGGTCTATGAGTTCGTCGCGATGGCTTTGGCGGCGTCCGACCGTGTGCTTCTCAAGGAGTTGACCGGCCAGTTCGCGGTGGTCGGCATATACACCGTCGGCTACGCGCTCGCGCAGCAGATCCATCTGTTCATGAGCACGGCGC
>CADCUA010000212.1 GCA_902805755.1 uncultured Lysobacter sp. | reverse complement strand
AATAACGCGTGACCTCGGGGTCCGTCACCGTGACTGGCCCACCCTGCCGGATCTGCTCACGGAACAACGGAACCACGCTGCCGGCAGAGTCCAGCACGTTGCCGAACCGAACCGTCACGAAGCGCGTCGGCCGCTGGTGCGCCAGAGACTGGCAGACCATTTCAGCGAGCCGCTTGGTCGCTCCAAGCACGTTGACCGGGTCGACAGCCTTGTCGGTGGAAATCAACACGAACGTGCCGACTCCCGCGTCTCGGCACGCGGATGCGACCGTGTGAGTGGCGACCACATTGTTCCGCACGGCCTCGCGCAGTTGCGCTTCAAGCAGCGGGACCTGCTTGTAAGCGGCCGCATGGAATGCTGCCTCAGGCGCTGCCTGTGCGAGCGCATGCGTCATGACGGCAGGATCACCGCAATCGCCGAGCACCGCTATGCAGTCGATATCGGGAAAGTCGCGTCGCAGCTGCGACATGGTGGTCACCAGCGCAAGCTCATCGATCTCGACAAGCGTGATGCTGCGCGCACCGTGGCGCGCGCACTGGCGGCAGAGTTCCGATCCGATCGAGCCGCCCGCGCCGGTGACGAGCACCGAGCGTCCACCGAGCCAGCCGCGAATCGCCTTCCAGTCCGGAAGAACCGGTTGCCGTCCGAGGAGGTCCTCGATCGCGACTTCCTTCAGTTCGCCCGGCAGCGAACGCCCCTCCAGCACGTCCTGTAGACGCGGCACCATGCGGAACGGCAAACCGCTGCGCTCGCAGGCAGCGACAACGCGTTGCAGCGCGTCGGCATCGGCCGAGGGCATGGCAATGACCAGCAGGCGCGCCGCCGTTTCGCGGGCAATTTCAGCGACATCCTCGACACACCCGAGCACGGGCACGCCTTGGACCTTGCTGCCCCGCAACCTGCGCGCATCGTCCAGAAATCCAACCGGATGGTAATTACCGACACGACGAAGGTCCCGGACCAGCGCTTCGCCAGCGCCGCCAGCGCCCAGGATCAAGGTGCGGACCGACGCAGTCGTGCGGTCGAGTCGGCTGTCCTTCCACGCGCGGTACAACAGGCGCGGCGCTCCGAGCATACCCATCAGCACGACGGGATAAAGGACGAGTGCCGTGCGCGACACCAGCCCCATGCGGTCGTACAGAAACAGGCCTAGCGCGATCGCGGCCAGACCAAGCGCGCTCGCCTTGAAGATGTTGCCCAGATCCGGAACGCTCGCGAAGCGCCAAAGCCCCCGGTAGAGGCCGACCTGCCAGAACACCAGACCCTGCGCCAGGAGGACGATCGCGATCTCGCCGGACCATAAGGGCAATTCGGGCGGATTCGCCATGACGCCGAAGCGGAGGCGGTGCAGTCCCTGCCATACCAGCCAGACCATGCCGAGATCGTGCAGGACGACTGCCACACGTGGCAGAGCGGACTTCCAGTGATTGCGCCAACCGCTCATTCGGTGAATCTCTCCCTGTTCGAGGCATCCGCAGGATCCATTTCCGCGGACCGATGCTCACTGGCCTGGATAAACAGCCAGAGCAGAGCGCCGCACGTATACCACGCGGCGACAGAGCCAACGCTGAAGAAGCCGCTTTGAGGTAGCCGAAAGCTTGAGACTGCGACGCACGGCGCAGCAGCCCAGCATCCGTATGCAAGTGTCACCCGTGTGTGCCCCCAGCGGCGGCTGCAGACCTGATAGGCGTGCTGGGTATGCGGCGTCCACCAGCGCTCGCCGCGCAACACCCGCCGCCCCAGCGTAAGCATCGTATCAATCAGGAAAGGCGCGAGCATAAGCAGGACGGGAACGTGGTCGGCGAGAGCCCCGCGTTGCGGGCCAACGGCGGCCGCAGCCACGGCAAAGCCCAGTGCTCCACTGCCGACATCCCCGAGGAAGATGCGCGCCTTCGGGAAATTGAATGGCAGAAAGCCTACGCAGGCCGCTGACATCGCCAGGGCCAGTGCGCCCCATCCCTCAGAACCATGAAAACAGAGCCATGCCCCAATCAATGCGGCCTGGCTCGCTGCAAGGCCGTTGATCCCGTCCATGAAGTTCCACACGTTTGTCAGCACGACGCATGCAGCGAATGCGACAACCGCTTCCATGGGCGTGCGGCCGGTTGCGACAAGCACAACCGCGAACAACGCCGAGGCGCCGATGTGCACGCCCAGCCTGACCCAGGGGGACAAGGGGCGATGGTCGTCCACAAAGCCCACCGCCGCGACAGCGATGAGAGAGATGCCGAAGGCCAGAAACACGAGCACGTTGCCGGGTTCCCGCGCGCCCAGCACAGCCGAGGCTACGATCAACGCCGCGACGATTGCGGCGCCTCCGCCGCGCGGCGTTGGCAGCGTGTGGCTTCGTCTCTCGCCCGGCGCGTCCACAAGATCCCTCGCGAGCGCATACCGGCGCGCCAGCCAGGTTCCCACCGACGTAAACACAGCAAACGCGACAGCCCAGCCCATCACCGTCTATACGACCGCGTAGTTCAGAAGAGGCTTTACGGAGCCCCACTCCTTGCAACTCGGGCACTGCCAATGGTGGCTGCGAGCGCCGAAGCCGCAACGCGAGCAACGATAGCTCGGGTTGCGTACCAGCAACTGGTCCGTGATGTGCTTGAGATCCTGCAACGTGGCCATTGGGTCGGCCCCTTCTGCAAGAGTCAGATCGATGAGCGCGGCTTCGCCCCGCACGGAGGGTCGATCCTTGAGCTGGGTCGCAAGGTAGGCGCGTGCGGCGGGAACGCCTTCCTGCGCTTCAACCATGCGTGTCAGCGCGAGCACGGGCGCGATCCCGCGGTAGTGCTCGCACATCTCGGCCAGGAACGCGCGCGCACCGGTGGTGTCACCTACGGCGTCGTAGCAGCTGAGCAACGCTGGCATCAGCTCGGGCAGATAATCGGGATCGTTGCGTGCGACGCGCTCGAAAGCCCTGATCGCGCCCGAATCATTGCCGGCTTCGACTTCAATGCGCCCTTCGAGCATGCCGGCGCGCACCGAATTCGCGTCCGCCTCGTAGGCCCGCGCTACCGCGGCACGCGCGCCATCAACGTCGCCCGATGCACGCATGCGGTCGGCCAGCTCACATTCGAACTGTGCGATCAGCTTGCCCATCGGCTCGGCAGTGGCCGACTCGTAGCGGCGTGCGTTTTCGATCGCCTTCGCCCAGTCCCGCTCGGACTGGTAAATGCTGATGAGATGCTTCAAAGCGAGTGGCGCGAGGTCCAGCGCCACCAGGTCGCTGAAAACGGTTTCGGCACGGTCAAGCAGCCCGGCACGCATGTAATCCTCGCCAAGCGCCAGCATCGCCTGCACTTTTTGTGCGTCGCTCAGCCCTGCGCGCTGTACCAGCCCCTGGTGCAGTCGGATGGCGCGATCGACTTCGCCGCGTCGGCGGAAAAGATGACCCAGCGCCACCTGGGTCTCGAACGTTTCCTTGTCGAGCTCCGCGATGTGCAGGAACAACTCGATCGCCTTGTCGGGCTGTTCGTTGAGGAGGTAGTTCAACCCACGGAAATACGTGGTCGACAGACGGCTGACCTGGCTGTCGCTGTGTCGTTCGCCTCCGCGGCGTCCGATGATCCAGCCACTGACTGCAGCAACCGGCAGTAGCAGGAAAAACCAGAACCATTCGCTGATGAACTCCACCGATCGGTCTCCTGTGCCCACGGTCGGGGCGTAACTTGTCGCTTGTGCCGGCAATCGGCGTGCAGGTCAGCTGACGTGGTATTCCGCTCCGACGTGAGCCACCACAGCATAGCGAGCCGTGCCGCGATCGGCGACGCACAGGAAGCAGTGTTGATCGCTAGCGCAACGAGCGATGCGCGCGTGTGGA
>CADCUA010000211.1 GCA_902805755.1 uncultured Lysobacter sp. | reverse complement strand
CTGGTGGCGGCTCCCACAGACCGCCCGCCGAAGCTCGCGCTTGCAACGCGCAATGGCACGCCGGAATGCAGGGGCCACACGCGGCGCTCGCTAGACTCGGCGCTCTCCGCACACCGGGAACTCCGTCCATGCTCCAGACCCCCGCCTATGCCGTGGTCGATGCGCAATCGCCGCTTGCGCCGTTCACGATCGAACGCCGCGAACCGCGCGCGAACGAAGTGCTGATCGACATCCTGTATTGCGGCATCTGCCATTCCGACCTGCACCAGGCGCGCAACGAGTGGGGCGGCTCGCAGTTCCCGATGGTGCCGGGGCACGAGATCGTCGGCCGCATCGCGCAGGTCGGCGAGGGCGCATCGAAGTTCAAGGTCGGCGATGCGGTCGGCGTCGGCTGCTTCGTGGATTCGTGCCGGCACTGCGCGCCCTGCCGCGAAGGCCAGGAGCAGTACTGCGAGCAGGGCATGACCGCGACCTACAACTCGCGCGAGCGCGACAGCGGCGCGCCCACGTTCGGCGGCTATTCCACGCGCATCACCGTGCACGAGGATTACGTGCTGCGCATTCCCGAATCGCTGCCGCTGGACCGCGCCGCGCCGTTGCTGTGCGCGGGAATCACCACGTATTCGCCGCTGCGCCAGTTCGGCGTGCGCGAGGGGCATGAAGTCGCCGTGGTCGGCCTCGGCGGTCTCGGCCACATGGCGGTCAAGCTGGCCGCGGCGATGGGCGCGCGCGTGACCGTGCTCAGCACGTCCGAGTCCAAGCGAAAGGATGCCGAAGCGCTCGGCGCGCATGATTTCCTCGCCACCGGCGACGGCGCGGTGTTCAAGTCGCATGTGCGCCGCTTCGACCTGATCATCGACACCGCATCCGCCCCGCACGATTACAACGCCTACCTCGGCCTGCTGCGCCTGGACGGCCGCATGGTGCTGCTGGGCATCCCCGAGCCGCAGCCGGTGGCGGCGGGCCTTCTGATCATGCAGCGGCGCACGCTCACCGGCTCGCTGATCGGCGGCATCCGCGAGACGCAGGAGATGCTGGATTTCTGCGCCGGGCACGGCGTCGCGTCGGACATCGAGCTGATCGACATCGCGCAGGTCAACGAGGCCTACGAGCGCATGCTGCGCAGCGACGTGCGCTATCGGTTCGTGATCGACCTCGCCACGCTGCAGCCGGCGGCGTAACCGGGCCCGCGCGTGCCGCTGCTGCTGATTCCGCTCGCGATCGCGGCGTTCCTCGCGCTGTGGCTGGTCACGCTGCCGCTGGCGGTGTGGCAGCGCTACCGGCGCGGACGGGCGCGCCGGCGGGTGCAGCCGTGGGCGATCGGCCTCAACGCCTGGTCGCTGCTGCTGTCGGTCGTGCTGTTCCTGCTCGGCGCCGCGTTTATCGGCTGGTGGATCGAGCGCGCGCTGCTGCACGCCGGCCTGGGTCTGCTGGCGGGCGTATTGGTCGGCCTGATCGGCGTCGCGCTGACGCGGTTCGAGCGCGTGGACGCCACGCAGTTCTACACGCCGAACCGCTGGCTGGTGCTCGCGCTTACGGTCGTCGTTGCGTTGCGCATCGCCATGGGGCTGTGGCACCTGGTGCCGCTGTGGCAGGGGCAGGGCACGCATGTCGCGTGGCTCGCGCAACAGGGCGGGCTGCTCGCGGTCGGCGGCCTGCTGCTCGGTTACTACCTGGGCTACGCCTGGGGCCTGCGGCGACGCATCGCGCAGGCGCCGGGCACGCACGGCTATTGAATTGCAGGCGCGGCGCGGTCAGCCTTGCGCCTCGTGCAGCCGGGGAGCGGCCATGGATTCGGAACCGATGCAGCGCAAATCCTCGCCTTCGCAGGCAGCTGGCAGTGCGTCGCCACGCCGCACGCCCGCGGTGACGGCAGCGCTGCTGATGCTCATCGCGGTTGCGCTGTTTTCGCTGATGGACGCCGGCCTCAAACAGCTCAGCACGCATTACCCGCCGTTCCAGGTCGGCGCGATGCGCGGTGCGAGCTCGCTGCCGTTCGTGCTGCTGTGGGCGGTGTCGATGCGTGGCATGGCGTCGTTGCGGCCGAAGCGCTGGTCGCTGCACCTGCTGCGCGGCGTGCTCGGCATCGCGATGATGGCCTCGTTCGTCTACGCGCTGCGCACGCTGCCGCTGTCGACCGCGTACGCGATTTTCTTCATCGCGCCGCTGCTGGTCACCGCGCTGTCGGTGCCGATGCTGGGCGAGCGCGTCGGCCCGCGGCGCTGGACGGCGATCGTTGTCGGCCTGATCGGCGTGATCGTGGTGCTGCGACCGACAGGCGAAGGCCTCGGCACCTGGGCGTCGCTCGCGGTGCTGCTGTCGGCCACGATGTATTCGATCAGCGCGATCACCGTGCGCATCCTCGCGCGCACCGACACCACCGAGGCGATGATGGTGTGGCTGCTGGCGCTGATGGCGCTGGGCTCGGGCCTGCTCGCGCTGCCGGACTGGGTGGAGATCCGCCTGTCCGATGGCTGGTTGATCCTGGGCATTGGCATCGCCGGGGCGCTGGGCCAGTACGCGATCACCGAAGCGTTCCGCCTGGGCGAGGCGTCGCTGATCGCGCCGCTGGAGTACACCGCGCTGGTCTGGGGCGTGTTGCTGGACCTCACGCTGTGGGGCGTGCTGCCCGATGCGATCACCTGGCTCGGCGCGGCGATCATCATCGCCAGCGGCCTGTACCTGCTGCGGCGCGAGCGCGTGCACGCCGCGGCCGAACACCCGTAGGGGTCAGCCCGGCTCGGTGTCGGCGCGGTAAAGCCGCTGGCAGTGTTCGCAGAAGAACGCACGCCGGCCCGCAGCGCCCAGGCTCTTGTGGTAGCTCAGCAGGTTGCCGTCGCGCTGGCAGACCGACTTCGCGTGCACCAGCCAGTTCTTCTTGAGCACGTACTCGCGCTTCCAGGCGAGGAAATCGAAGCTGTATTCGCGCGCCTGGTTGACCATCTCGCCTAGCTTGCGCGGCGGCAATGCGTCGACGGTGCTGAGGGGGTGCACGCGGATGCGGTGCAGCACTTCGTTCTTGATGATGTTGCCGACCCCGGCGAACAGGTCCTGGTCCAGCAGTGCATCGGCGACGAGCATGCCCGGTCGCGCACGCAGCTTTCGGCGCGCGGCCTTCGCATCCCATGCATCGGACATCACGTCCGCGGCCCAGTCGTAGTGATCGTCGAGGTCGCCTTCGAGATAGCGCACCGAACAGGCGTAGAAGTTCAGCTCCTCGCCCTTGCTGAAACCCAGGCTCAGCCGCTCGGCCGATTTTTCCTTGCGCTCGTTGACGCGGTGGCTGCCGAACAGCAGCAGGTGGATGCGCAGCGCGAAGCCGTCGAACTGGATCAGGAAATGCTTGCCCCAGGTGCGGATCGAACGCACGGTCTTGCCCTGCATGCGCGCGATGTCCTGCGTGCTGTTGCCGCCCACGCGCATGACGCGGCGGCCGACGAAATGCGCGGTCTCCTCGCGGATCAGGACAAGCGACGGGCCTTCGGGCATCGCTCAGCGCCTCGCGTTGACTGCGGCCAGGCTCGCCGACAGGCCAGCCGCGAGTGCGGCGTCGCCATCGACGATGTCCTGCCAGCGCAGTTCCTGCCCCTTGCGGCGGCCTTTCTCCACGAGCTTCAGCCCGTCCGTGTCGATCGTCAGCGTGTACGGCTTGTCGCCGATCTCCAGCTCACGTCGGATCGGCTTGTCCAGGCGTGTCGTCATCGCAGGCTCCGCAGTCGGGCCTCGACGCTAGCGATGCGCCGGCGCAGGGGTCGTGAACACTGCGCGTGACTTCGGACAGAAGAACGGGCTCCCTGCGGAGCCCGTTCGATGACACGCAATGCGGGATCGTGATCGCTCGTCAGAAGCGCGTGCCGACGCCGACGCCGATGATGACCGGCTCGAGCTTCGCTTCGCCGGCATCCACGCCGTTGAGCTTCACATCGCTGGTGCCCTGCAGGTAGCGCACATCCGCACGCGCGAACCAGCTGGGGCTGAGATTCACGTCCACGCCGGCCGTGGCGATCGCGCCCTTCGCGGTTTCCATGCCGATGCGGTTGCCCGCGAGCGCGCCGCCCGGCGTTGCGGTTTCTTCGCTGAAGTTCGTCTCGTGGTAACCCAGGCCGACGAACGGGCGCACGGTGCGGTCCGCCGCGCCGAAGCGGTACTGGCCGCTGATCGCCGCCGGCTGCGCGCCGACGCTGGCGACCTTGCCGGTCTGAGTGCGCACGCGGTGGCCGAACTTGTCGGCGCCCCAGGCTTCGATCGCGATGTTGTCGTTGACGTGGTACGCCGCGCTCAGCGTCGGCGCGCTTTCGCCGTCGACCTGCGTGCGAGTGCCATTGATCTGCGGATTGCGCGTGGGCTCGGCGAGCGCATAACCGGCGGCGACGGAGAAGCGCTTGCCGGCGGCAGTGCCGGTGGAAGCATCCTGCGCGAATGCGGCCGGAGACAGCGCCAGTGCGCCAAGCAGCGCGAGGGTGGTGGGTCGGGTGATATGGCGAATGGACTTCATGGAGTCGGGCTCCTTTTGTTGTTGTGGGACGCCTTCTGGGGGAAGGCGAGCGCAACGTAGTCGCGGCTGGATGAACCGATCTCGGGCGACCGTCACCGCTGCGTGCCGGTGGCTGCGCCCGTGGCGTGAAGGGCATGTACAGCGAGCGCGACATGGGCGTAGGCCCGTCACCCAAAGCCCGTAACCAAGGCCTCCGTCGCAGCCCGGGGTGCAACGCGAATGCACTTGAACCGGGCTCGAACGCAGCGGCCTGCGCCACAAGTCATGGCTCCGACCGGCAGGGGCCAGGTCGGCGCCGCTGGTGCACGATGGCGACAACCCACTGCGCTCCCGGAGCCTGCCATGCGACGCCCCCTCTGCCTCCTGCTGCTTCCGATGGCGCTGTTCGCGGGCAACGCGCAGGCCGACATGACCGTTCGCGGCGGCGAGTGCAAGGTCGAAAGCGATTACGACCTCAGCCTCACCGAGCGCAGCGTCATCCTGACGCGCCAGTCCGGTACGCCGCGCGCGGTCGTGCTGCGCGAAGGGCGGCTGTTCGTCGATGAGCAGTGGGTCAGCCTGGGCAAGGCCGACAGCGAACGCATCCTGACCTTCGAGCGTGGCGCGCGCAGCGCGATGCCCGAGGCGCAGGGGATCGGTCGCGAGGCCGCCGACATCGCGTTCACTGCATTGGGCGGCGTTGCCGAAGGGCTGAGCAGCGACCCGGTCTCGGCCAAGGCCAAGCTCGACAAGGCCCGCGTGCAACTCGATGCGCGCCTGGCGCGTTCGGTCACGACCACGCGCTTCGACGGCCGCGAGCTCGGCGAAGGCATCGGCGATGCGGTGAAGGAGATGGTCCCGATGCTGGTCGGCGACATCGTCGGCGGCACGATCCGCGCCGCGCTCAGTGGCGATGCCGCTCGATTCCAGCGTCTGGACAATCTCGATGCCCGCATCGAAGCGCAGATCAAGCCGCGTGCCGAGCGCCTGGAGCAGCGCGCCGATCGCTTCTGCCAGCGGCTGGTCGAGCTGGACCGGATCGATGCGTCGCTCGAATACCGGCTGCCCGGCGGCCAGCCGCTGAACCTGCTCGACGCCACGTATCTGCCGAAGGCCGGCCGCACTGTTGCAGCCCAAGCGGCCGCGCACTGACTGAAATCGTTTTCATGCACGCGCGGCCCGCGCGCCGCGTGTTCTCAGCGCTCGAGCCAACCATGCGAGGTTGGCGCTCACGCATTCCGCCGCCACAATAGGTTTTTTCGCGCATACGGCGGAGCCTGCACATGGCGGAGTTGAAGGAAGCACGCGTTCCCGACATCGGGAATTACGACGGCGTGCCGGTGATCGAGTTGCTGGTGGCGGTGGGCGACACGGTCGCGGCCGACCAGGGGCTGGTCACGCTCGAGTCCGACAAGGCGACGATGGAAGTGCCCGCACCGTTCGCGGGCGTCGTGCGCGAGCTGAAGGTCAAGGTCGGCGACTCGCTGCGCGAAGGCAGTGTGGTTGCGATGATCGAGCCGGCCGAAGCGGTGGCTGCTTCCGACGCATCCGCGCAGCCGCCACGCGCGCAGCCGCCGGCAAACGCCGCGCCGGCTGCACTCGACGATGCCCCGCCGAACGAACCCGACGTGGGCACCGAGCCCGTCATCGTGTCCGCGCAACCGAACAACCTGACCCAGCAGTCGATCCAGCGCGAGAGCGTCGCGCAGGTGGCGCAAGCCGCGCAGACGGGGCAGACGGATGCGACCGGCGCATCGCCGCGCACGCCGCCGGTCGCGTTCAATGCCGACGAGCTGATGCCGGACAAGGTGCCGTATGCGAGCCCGGCCGTGCGCCTGTTCGCACGCGAGTTGGGCGTCGATCTATCGAAGGTAAAAGGCAGCGAACGCGGCGGCCGCATCACGCGCGAGGACGTGCAGAAGTTCGTCAAGGGCGCACTGTCCGGCGGTGTTGCACCGGCGGCCGGAGCCTCCGCGCCTGCACCCGCGGGCGGTGGCCTCAACCTGCTGCCGTGGCCGAAGGTGGACTTCGCGAAGTTCGGCGAGGTGGAAACGCGCGAGCTCTCGCGCATCCAGAAGATCTCCGGCGCGAACCTCGCACGCAACTGGGCGATGATCCCGCACGTCACCCAGCACGACGATGCAGACATCACCGAGCTCGAAGCGCTGCGCGTGGCAATCAACAAGGAAAACGAACGCAACAAGGACGCGGTCAAGCTCACGATGCTCGCGTTCCTGATGAAGGCCTCGGTCGCGGCGCTGCAGAAGTTTCCGAACTTCAATGCATCGCTCGACGCCAGCGGCGAAACGCTGGTGCTGAAGAAGTACTTCCACATCGGCTTTGCGGCCGATACGCCGAACGGCCTGGTGGTGCCGGTCATCCGCGATGTCGACAAGAAAGGCGTGCTGCAGATCGCGCGAGAGACCGGCGAGCTGGCAAAGAAGGCGCGCGACGGCAAGCTCGGTCCGGCCGACATGCAGGGCGGGTGCTTCTCGATCAGCTCGCTCGGCGGCATCGGCGGCACCAGCTTCACGCCGATCGTCAACGCACCGGAAGTCGCGATCCTTGGCGTGTCCAAGTCGGCAATGAAGCCGGTGTGGGACGGCGAGCAGTTCGCGCCGCGCCTGATCCTGCCGCTGTCGCTGAGCTACGACCATCGGGTGATCGACGGCGCCGCCGCGGCGCGCTTCACCGCGTACCTCGCGCAGCTGCTTGCCGATCTGCGCCGCAGCCTGCTGTGACCGCCCCGGGCTGGTCCGCACACGCGGCTGAGCCGATCAGCCGCGGCAACGTCGGCGGTGCGAGCGCCGCTGCATGACAGTGGGAGCGGCGGCGCGTATCGGATCGACGGGCCGCGAGCTGCGCGACGCCGCGGACGCGGCAGCCGGTCGCGGGCGCGACCGGTTCGAATCCGCGCTCGATTACGAACTGTTCCGCGTCGCCGACCTCGGTGTGTCGATCGGCGAACTGCTGGCCGCCACGCTCGCGCTGCTCGCCGCGTGGCTGGCGTCGAAGCTGATGCAGCGTGCACTCGCGCGTTATGGCGAGACGCACGCGCACGTCAATGCCGCGTCGCTGTACCTGCTTGCACGCGTGCTGCATTACCTCATTCTCGTCGCTGGCGTGCTGGTCGCGCTGGACCTGGCCGGCGTGCCGATCGGCAAGTTCACGGTGTTTGCCGGCGCGCTCGGCGTGGGCCTAGGGTTCGGCCTGCAGGCGATCTTCAGCAACTTCATTTCCGGCCTGATCCTGCTGTTCGACCGCTCGCTGAAAGTCGGCGATTTCGTCGAGCTCGAGTCCGGCGTGCACGGCGAAGTGCGCGATATCAAGATCCGCGCAACCACGATCGTCACGAACGACAACATCGACATCCTGGTGCCGAACGCGGAGTTCGTGACCGGGCGCGTGGTGAACTGGACGCACCGCGAAGTCTCGCGCCGCATGCGCGTGAAGTTCGGCGTGGCCTACGGCACCGACAAGGAACTGGTGAAGAAGGCTGCGCTGGAAGCGGCGGCCGAAGTGCCGTTCACGCTTGCACTCGACGGTCCGCGGCGGCCGCAGGTGTGGCTGGTGGAGTTCGGCGACAGTGCGTTGAATTTCGAGCTCGTGGTCTGGCTCAACGCCGAGGCGACGAAGCGCCCGTCCGCGGTCAACGCGGCCTATCTGTGGGCGCTGGACAACGCGCTGTGCCGATACGGTATCGAGATCCCGTATCCGCAGCAGGACCTGCACATCCGCAGCCTGTTCGGGCTGCAGGGCGAGGCTGCATTGGCCGCGTTGCGCGGCGAACGCATCGACGCTCCGGCGGCTCCGCCGGTGCCGCATGTGGGCGTCGCGACGACCAGCACCTCTCTCGCGCACCATGAGCGCGCGCAGCTTTCCAGCAACGATGCCCAACGCGACGTGCAGGAGCGGATCGACGTCGCGCCCGACCTTCCCACCCCGAATCAGGATTCCGGCGCGCGCTGAGCGCAGTCCGGGCTAGGAGATACCGCAATGGCAGAACAGATCGAAGTGAAAGTGCCCGACATCGGCGGCTATGACGACGTCCCGGTGATCGAGTTGCTGGTCGCGGTCGGCGATACCGTGCGCATCGACCAGGGGTTGGCCACGCTCGAGTCGGACAAGGCGACGATGGAAGTGCCATCGCCTGCGGCGGGTGTGGTCAAGGCCTTGAAGGTTGCCGTTGGGGACAAGGTGTCCGAAGGCAGCGTCATTGCGTTGATCGATGCGGAGGGCGCCGGGAGCGCGCCTGGTTCGGCGCAAGATGCGTCGAACGCGCCGGCCCCCGCCGCTGCGTCGACTCCTGTTGCGTCGGGCGAGCGCAGCGCGACGCCGGCCACCGTGGATAACTCGGCGGCGCGCACCGCTGGTAGCGGTGCGAACACCCCCGCTTATGGAACCTCACCGGCATCCGTGCCTCCTGTGCAGCCCGGCGCAGCGGCGCCTGCAGCCTCCGGCGCCAAGCCGACCGGCCGCACGCCGGATGTCGAATGCCGGGTGCTCGTGCTGGGCGCGGGCCCGGGCGGTTACACCGCCGCTTTCCGCGCGGCCGACCTCGGCCTGGACACGGTGCTGATCGAGCGTTACCCCTCTCTCGGCGGCGTCTGCCTCAACGTCGGCTGCATCCCGTCGAAGGCGCTGCTGCACGCGGCAGCCGTGATCGACGAGGCCGCGCATGCAAAGGATTACGGCATCGACTTCGGCGCGCCGAAGATCACGCTCGATGCGCTGCGCAGTTACAAGGACAAGGTCGTTGGCCAGCTGACCAAGGGCCTGGCCGGCATGGCGAAGCAGCGCAAGGTGCGCGTGCTTGAAGGCACGGGCCGCTTTGTGTCGCCGAACGAAATCGAGGTCGAGAGCGGGCAGGGCACGAAGCTCGTGCGCTTCGAGCAATGCATCATCGCGGCGGGCTCGCAGGCGGTGAAGCTGCCGAACTTCCCGTGGGACGATCCGCGCGTCATGGATTCGACCGACGCGCTGGAGCTCGCGGAAATCCCCAGGCG